>JAITAN010000139.1 GCA_031284105.1 Treponema sp.
GGTATTCCGGGAATATTTGCCGGGCTAAAAGCCATGGGCGTTGCCGTGCGCTTTTCATTTTTCCAATAGTTCCATCAAACTGTCATTGATATATAGCGCTTCTTTTCCTGCCTGCACATGCGACGGGAACCCATAGAGTTGTTTAATAACTTCAGTTTTTAAACAACAACCACTCAAAAACAGCAAAATGCGGGGCATTTTGCCTAGACTTGTTCAATAACCAACCGGGTTATTGAACAAGTCCCATGTTCTTCTAGCCCTTTCAAATATTTTGAAGCAGTCTTTCTGTTTATATTTATTTTGTTTGACAAAAAATCTATTTTTGAATATGGATTTTCAAATAGTATTTCTATCAATTCTTTTGAATATATTTTGGAACAATCGCGGAATTTTTTTTGAAGTGCGAATGGCAGCCTTGTCCGGCAGTAGCTTTGCCAGAAGCGCTTTGGTCTTCCGGTCAACAAAAGTCGCTATATAGGCGTTTTTACCGGCGCTTTCTATGGCGTCCCCCTCCCAATCACCCACACGGGACTTCTCTTCGACAATTTTCGGGCGTTTGTCGATGGAGACACGGTCAACTATTTGGCCGCGGCGCGGTTTTGCCTGTTTTTGCCGGAAATGCTCTTTCAGCGCCGGGTTTTTCGCCGTTTCCCGGTAGAGAAACGTGTAGACTGTCGATGGTGAAGTCTGTTTTTCCGGTTGTTCAGGGTAGAGCACCTCAAGCCGGCCTGAAATCTGGTCTGCAGACAGGTCTTGTTTAAACAAACGCATGATTTCCCGCGTGAACTTATGGTCGTCAAGCTTGGGCCTTGGCTTGTTGTCCAGGCGCCTTTGCGTACTCGCCTGTTGAGCCTCGTTGCCAGTATACACGCCGCCACTACTGTTTCGGTTCAACTCGCGGTAGACGCCGCTTGGACGCTTGCAGTATCACTGAGATACAGCATAGCAGTCCCATGCCCTCCATTGCCTGTAGCCCGTTCCTTTCGTCTGTGGTATAGTGTGTATACGGCATCGGCGGGCCGAAGTTCCGATACCTCCGATAGTTTGGTTTTGCAACTTTATTCTACCGTGCTTACGATGCCATTTCTATGCCCTGCTATTTTCGCACTTCAAAAGAAATTCGGCCTATTTTGGAGAATATTAATAACAAATTGTATAGAGAGAATGCAACCAAGAACGGAAGCTATGCGCGCTAAACTTTTCTCAGAAAAATTATCTCGTTTAAGCTGATTATATAAATTGGTAGTACTCATTCCAAGACGCCTGGCTAGTTCCGCTTCTGGTATATTACCCCGCACTATGCAACGGACTTTCGCAGCAACACGCCGCTGTCAAGCGTCAGGGTCATGGACGGCGCGGAAACGGCGCAACGCTCCATGCAAAAAGTTTAAAAAATTTCAAAAAATCGCAAAAAAGGTATTGACATACTGTTCTATATCAATTACTATTGATATATGACAATCTTGATAGTGCAATACAAGGCTTCATTTGAAGGAGGATACTTATGAAAGCAGTTCAGGCGGTTAATGTCGTAAAAGACTATGATTTGAATGGAATAGCGGTACACGCCTTGCGCGGGATATCGCTGGCGTTTGAGAGCGGCGAATTCACCGTTATTGCGGGACCTTCGGGCAGCGGCAAATCAACGTTCCTGCATCTCGCGGGATGTCTTGATACGCTTACATCCGGGTCTCTTGGCATCACGGGAATAAACATGGCGGAGCTTTCAAAAAAACAGCTTGCCCTGCTCCGCCGCCGGAGCATCGGCTTTATTTTTCAGGCGTATAACCTGATTCCGGTACTTTCCTGTATTGAGAACGTGTCTTTCCCGCTGACCCTGCTCGGCGTGGACAGGAAGGAGATACGGGAACGCTCACGCGCCGCGCTGCGTGATGTGGGACTCAGCGGCATGGAAAACCGCCGTCCCAAAGAAATGTCCGGCGGACAACAGCAGCGGGTGGCCATTGCCCGCGCCCTGGTGAAACGCCCCGCGCTTATTTTGGCGGATGAGCCTACCGCGAATCTTGATTCCAAGATAGGACGGGAGATTCTTGAGTTGATGTTGGAACTGAACAAGAGCGAAGGAACAACGTTCATTTTTTCTACCCATGATCAGATGGTCATGGACTATGCCCGCCGGGTGGTACGTATCCGCGACGGGCTGATTGAAGGCGAAGAGGTAAAATAATGGCGGGTATATTTAACGGCGTTTGGGAATTGAAACGCATGGCGCTGCGCAATTTGGCGCGGCATAAAGTCAAAACCATTATTACCTGCCTTGCCATTATGATAAGCGTAGCGGTTTTTATTTGGATGGATAGCTGGTTAAGCGGCATGGCGCTGGAATCGCGGCGGAACATCATCAATTACGAGATGGGCGCGGCGAAACTGCAAACAACACTCTATTTTGACAAGAAAGACGAAATGCCGACATACGAGAACTTCGCGGGTTGGGAAACCTACGCGCGGATTTTGGATGAAGAGGGATACAATACCGCGCCCCGCTACACGTTTTCGGGAACCCTCTATTCCCTCACCGGTTCCGCGCCCATAGTGATTAACGCGGTTGATCCGGACGCGGAAGCGCGGACCCTGGCATACGCCGGTTATATCGAATTCGGGCGTTCCATTAAGAACGGCGAGTTCGGCATTGCCCTTGGCGCCATGACCGCGGAAAAGCTCAAGGTGGGCATTCCCACAAGACCCACGGCGCGGGAATTGGAAGATTTAATCGCGGTCGCGGCAACGAATCAGGATGAAGAAGCGTTTATCCGCTCCTGTTACACGGAAATGGAAGTAAAAGCGCAATTCGGGGAAACCAAGGAATACGCCGAAGGGCGCGCCGTTGGCAGGATGATTCTGAAGCGAGAGCTTCCCCGGCCGGATATAGACCGGCTTTGGAACATAATTGACGCTACGGGGTGCAATGACGCGCGTATCTCCACAGTCATTGACTACAAAATGGCGCCGGACGGTATCCGCAAGGATAAATGGGACGCGGACCTCTGGCCCGCGCTTACGGCGCAGGAACAGGCGCTTGTGCGCGCGGCGTATGAGTTTGACGAACCGACCCAAGCCTACTTGCTGGTTGAGACAGATGAGGCGAAACTGGACGCGGCGCTTGCCGCCATGATCAGGGTTGACTTTTCCGGCGCGGTACGGCATGTCAATCAGGTGATTGACGCGAAGATTGTGGGAATGATCAATTCTCCGAATCCCTTTAACAATTACAATATCGCCTATATGCCCATGGACATTTTGCAGGACGAGGCGGGCATGATGCTTGAAGGACGCATAACCGAGCTTATCATCCGCGACAAGGAGTTGGGCGTGGCGGACATGAACAGTAAAAAGGAAAGCAAGGCGGCTATCCGCGCGGCTCTGGACGCGGGGCTTGCGCGGCAGGGTCTTACCCTTGACGAAAGCCTTGACGTCTTCTTCTGGATGGACTATGTGGATTTCGGCTATGAGACATCGGACTCGACCTCAACGCAGTTCATTACCTTTATCCTCTTTTTCCTGTCGCTTTTCGGTATTTCCAATACCATGCTCCTCGCCACGCTGGAGCGCACCAAAGAGATCGGCATGATGCGGGCAATGGGCATGACGGACGGGCAGATGATTTTTACCTATATGATAGAAGCCGCGGCATTGGGTCTCATCGGGTCCCTACTCGGCATCATGCTGGGCTGCGCCCTCAACTATCCCATGGTCGCGTACGGCTGGGACTTTTCTGAAATGATGGACCAACTGGGGGGTAACATGGGCTACCGCGTTGCGGGCAACTTCCGGGGAACATGGAAGCCCGCGACCGTTATCGGAAGCTGCGTTGTGGCGACCATACTTTCTTCCTTCATGGCGTTCTTCCCTACCCGGCGGGCAACCAAGCTCTCGATTGCGGAAAGTCTGAGGTTTGAATGAATCTCGTACCATCGGCGGCCGCGCGGCCGCTTTTAATGAGGAGTATTTTATGAGTATAACAGTAAAACGCGGGGGCCTTACAGCCCTTATTACAATAGCGTTCCGAAACGTCTTTCGGAATATGCGGCGAACCATGTTCAGCGTCGTCGCGGTGGCGGTAGCGGTGTTCTTCATCATCGCCTTTTCATCGTTCATTACCGGTATGCTTCAAAGCATACACGAAGTGGTACAGGTATTTGAACTGGGACATGTGCGGGCGGTATCGGCCCGGTACGAGGCGGAAAGCGAGTATTCGCCGGTACAGTATCCGGTTGCCGAAGGAAAGAGCCTTGATGCCGTAACGGATCGGATTAAAGCCATACCCGGAGTCCGCGCCGTGTTCCCCCGCATCAGCGCGTACGCGACCTTGCAGGAAAGTTCCGTTAAACACGCGACCCTGTGGGGCGTCCGCATGAACGAGGAGACCATGGTAAACCATTTCAACCTTACGGATAAAAACGACGGGCTTGTGGAAGGACGCTATCCCGCGCCGGACAGCAACGAGTGCGCCATCGGGCAGCGCCTTGCGGAAAAAACCGGCTTGAAGATCGGGGACCGTATTCCCCTCAAGACCGTCTCATCCCAGTTTTCCGATAAGCTCTGGTCCCCGGTGGTTGCCGGCGTCTTCCGGTTTGATTACGCCAAGGCGGATCAGGAGACGATCATCGTGGACTTCGCGCGGCTTCAGCGTCTTCTCTCCTTGGAAGACGCGAGCCAGCAGATAGTCGTCTACGCGGACTCCCCGTCATTGAGCGGGCGCATAGCCCGGGACATGGCGTCTCTCTTCAACGCGGACGACGTGATCACCGAATGGAAGGATCAGTACTGGGTTGTCATGATGAACATGTACCAGCCGATCTACTACATGATGTACCTGATATTCCTCATTGTGGCCTGCCTCCTCATCGTCAACACGATAACCATGATCATCCACGAGCGGATTAAGGAAATCGGCATGATGGGGAGCCTCGGCATGACGCGCGGGGAAATCGTAAAAGTGTTCTTCTTCGAGTCCCTGTTCCTTGCCATAGCGGGCGCGACCATGGGGATGATCCTCGGCGGGCTTCTCACGGGCATAGGGCAGCGCTTCCCTTTACGCTGGACCGCCCTCACGGGGGAAAGTACATACGCGGAAATGCCTATGGCTAACGCCATCTTCTTTCATTTCAGCATCGGCAATTTGGTACAGGGCTGGCTTTTGGGAATCGCTACCACGGCGGTATTCACCTTGCTCCCGTCGCTCAAGAGCGCGTTTGTGGAGCCGGTGGAGGCGTTGAGGCGCTGACGGGAGCGGAATGGGACGCGAAGCCGCTCGTCACGCCTCATGTTTTCACGCTTCGCGTCTATTTTTTACAATGCTTCAATCGATGGGAACACCCGACTTATGAAGCCTTTTTACAATGCTTCAATCGATGGGAACGCCCGACTTGTGAAGCCTTTTTAAAATGCTTCAATTGGGGGAACGCCCAATTTGTGGAGGTTTATGATGAAAGCAAACATAATGGTATGTTTGGCAATGGTAATGCTGTCCGCGGTGAATATGCAGACGCTTGACGCTCAAGCGCCTTCGGCTGCGGAACTGCTACGGCGGGTGGATGAGAATGAAAACTATACCACCATTCAATATGAAGGCGATATGATTATCGAGTACCAGAACAGACGGTACGTCAAGACCATGAAGGCATGGGCGCGGGGAAACACGGACAGCTTTATCGAGTTTATCAACCCCGAAGACTACGGAACCAAGTACCTCAAAAAGGGAGCGCGGCTGTACGTGTATTCGCCCGATACCGAGGAAGTGATGCTTATTTCGGGGCATATGTTAAAAGAATCCATGATGGGTTCCGATCTCTCGTATGAGGATACGATTGAAAACGAAAAACTCTCGGCCCGGTATACGCCGGTTTTGATCGGAAGCGATACCTTTAACGGCAGGGACGTATGGCTTCTCGAACTTACCGCAAAAAAGAAGACGGAGAGCTATCCGAAACAGAAACTCTGGATCGATAAGGAGAACGGCGATTTGGTACACTATGAACTCTACGCGCTTTCGGGCGCAAAGCTCAAGGAATTCACCCTACTCCACGTTCAAATCATCGAAGGCCGCCGGTTTCCGGTTGAGTACGAAATGCGGGATTTGCTGCGTAAGGGCAGTAAAACTACGTTCATCATGAGAAGCGCGGTTCTTGACAAACCGATACCGGACGCTGTCTTTAGCCAGAGGAATTTGGAACGGTAAGAAAACGCTGCGCGTGAAGCGGAAAAGGGACGCGGCGTTTCGGCATGTTTTCTAAAGCGTCCTTTAAGATGCCGGCGTTCTATTGCCGCTATGGCGCGGCGAACATCTTGAGAAAACCGGCGTATCACGCGTGAACGATCCGGCGTATATACGCCGGCGTAACAAGGTTAGTTATGCCCGCATAACGGCATTAGTTAGGGGCACATAACAGAGGCATATTATGTATACGACGGAAGCGCCATGCGACTGCAACGGTGATGAGAGTATGTGAGCGATTGGCGTTAATTCCGCATAGTATAGACATGAGGAGGTTATCCATGATATTGATGAAAACAAACAATCCGAACAGCGCGTTTTGTTTTCGAGCGCTGCTGTTCGCGGTCGCCGTATTGCTTGCGGCGCCGGCTGCCGCGCAGACCCAACGGCAGACGCCGGTTCTCTCCGGCGTACTCGACACGACCGTTCAAAGCGTCATCGGCAAGGACTCGTTTGCCATTCAGTTTGAGGAATACGCGAATCTACGGCTTCAAACAAAAATTAAGGAGTTCGCTGTTTTTAACGCCGCGT
>JAITAN010000144.1 GCA_031284105.1 Treponema sp.
TACGCGCGGCTGTAAGTGCGGCACACCTTGCACGCGCACGCCTCATCTATGGGCCGTTGCTCGAACTTGTTATCGAGTCTTTTCAGGGAAACCGCGCCCTTGCGCGTGAAAACATGCCCGTTTCTGCCCGTTCTGGTTGGGAAAACGCAGTCAAACATATCGATACCGTTTTCAATTGCCGCAAGAATATATTCGGGCGTCCCTATGCCCATGACGTAACGGGGTTTTTCCGCGGGCAGCAGAGATGCGGTAAAGGCGAGGTAGTCCAGAAACACCTCTTTCGGTTCGCCCACCGAAAGCCCGCCTATGGCAATGCCGGGCGTATCGGCCGCAACGGTCAATGCGGCGCTCTCTTCCCTCAGGTCCTTGTAAAAGTTCCCCTGTACGATGCCGAACAGGCTCCCCTTGTAGCCGCTCTCTTGCTGTAAAACCCACCGCCGCTTTGCCCGTGTAAGCCATTGCGCGGTCGTCTTGAGCGCGCTAACCGCATCTTTGCGTGCGGTATCCCACGGGGCGCATACGTCAAGCTGCATTTGTATATCGCTGTTCAGCACGGTCTGAATATCAACGACCGTTTCAGGCGTCAAATTGTGGTACGAGCCGTCAATGTGGGATCGGAATTGCACGCCTTCATCGCGTATCTTGCGGAAAGGCGCAAGGGAGAACACCTGAAACCCGCCCGAATCGGTGAGTATATTGCGTTCCCATTGCATAAATGAATGTAAACCGCCCGCGCTTTGTATCACATCGGGTCCCGGCCGGAGATAGAGATGGTACGTATTCGACAAAATAATTTCAAACCCTATTTCGAGAAGGTCTTCACGGGACAGGGCTTTAACCGTAGCATTGGTACCCACCGGCATAAACGCCGGCGTTTCAACGGTTCCATGGGGCAAAGCCATTACGCCGGTACGGGCTAGGCGGTCGGTATGATGAATGGTAAAGAAATCGCTCACGGTAGGCAGTATAGCAGGGTTTCAGTATTGTTACTAGTTTACAGGAGCGGTGAATCTACGAAAAGGCATTGGCGGGTATAGGAAAGCGGCAGGTTGGAAGCCCGCCTTCCGGCCGCGGAGCGTTCTCCGTCCGGAAGGGCAGCTTTTTAGCGCCGACGGTCCCCTACAACCGCTCGTTCCTCAACATATCCAACTGCTCCATAATGACGGTGTTTCGCAGACCTTGGTGCTGGAAATTCTCCAGTACCGCAATGGCTTGGGTTTTATCGCCCAGTTTGATCAGGCAGTCGGCTAATTCAAGATAAAGCCGGTAATTCTTCGCATCCTGCTGAGTGATGCGCCGCAGCGATTCGATAGCCGTTGCGTAATTGCCTCTGGCTTTATCCACCAACGCAAGACCAAGCACCGCATACGTATCGAATTCGATATTAAGAGCGCGCTCGTAATTCTCAACCGCCAGATCATAATCGCCGAGTGCGCGATACGCATCACCGGCGCGGGTCAGGATCACCTTGTTGCGAGGGTCCTGCTTGAGGATACGGTTCCAATACTCAAGAGAATAGGCGGCCTGGTTCAAACCCCGGTAACAATCCGCCAAACCGAACAGCGCGTAAAAGTTGTAAGGATCCCGTTCAAGAGCCTGCTCGAAAAGCGGTATACCGCTTTCGAAAGTCTTTAATTTCCGGTGGCAGTTTCCTATGGACGTAAGCACACGAATATCCACTTTATTCGGCGTAATACCGGGCTGGAGCATTTTTTCCCAATAGAAAAGCGCTTCACGGTATTCTTTGAAATCGTAGTGAAGATGTCCAAGTCCGATGATGGCGTACGGGTTACTTGCCTCCATATCAAGCACCTTCAGATAAATCTCTCTGGAATGTCTAAAATCCTTTACCTTACGGTAGGCATCGGCGACCCGCGTCAGCACGGTGATGTTTTTTCCATCGTGAAGAAGGTACTGCTCCCAAATCTCTATTGCCTTGTGGTACTGGTTTAAAGCCTTGTAACAATCCGCAAGCCCAAACAGCGCATAGTTGTTTCCCGGATGATGCACAAGGCACCGCTGATAGAAAACAACTGCCTCTCGAAAAGCCCCCCGTTTCCGGATGGCGTCCCCCATGCCTACCAGGGCATAATTGTTATACTCATCAATAGCAAGAATTTTATTGAAACAGTCAACAGCTTCAAGAATCTTATCTTCTTTTAAGAATTGGTATCCTTTCTTTGACAAGTCAGAAATTTCAGTAAGTTCGTGGACTTCTTTATCCGTATCAAACTGCATATTAAATGAACCGGTTTCCGTATTATCTAAAATAGTATTAAAAACATCTTCTTTCATTTTCCATCCCCTTCATAAATTAATTCTTTTATCAGTTCTGATAGTTGTACAACAATAGAATCAGCCCTGTTATGATCGGGAGCAATCCAATACATTCTAAGTGCATCCAATAATTTCCCTTTTGTCTTGTAATAATCTCCTATCCTGACAAGACCGTCGGAATAACCGGTTGTTAAAAAGATTCTTTTTGCCCCTTCAATATCACCGGAGTTATACAGAATATTCCCTTTCCGGTTAAGCGCTACTTTTTGGGTACTATTGAGAGCAATTTTTTCGCCAGTCTTTATGAACGTCCCTTGGTTAGTTCCACTTTTATCAAATATTTTACTAACATCCATAGATATTATTACAACCTCAACTATAAAAATCTGACAGATTCTGACAGGTTTTTAATTAAACTTTCTATATATTAACAAGAAGAAATAAAAAAATCAACAACCGAACGCCCATATTTCTTAGATCTTTCTAAAGTCAGATTATCTATGGCGTAATACAAGAAATCCTCACTTGGGCGGTGAATTAACACTCTTGTCCCGCTCTTCATAAGCGCAGAATCCGCTATTGCCTTGACTAACACCCATTTGTACTCATAAGAAAATGGCGGATCGCAGAAGATAACATCAAAACTCCGTTTTCCCCGCCGTACGTACAGCTCCGCGGACATGAACCTGCATTGTATTCGTATCGGTGAAAGAGCCGCGTTTTGCAGCAATGTCTTGCGTTTAAGCGGGTCATTTTCCACAGCCTCAATAAAAGACGCGCCGCGTGAAGCAGCCTCCAGCGCAATGATACCTGAACCGGAAAAAATGTCAAGGAAAGAACAGCCGGTCAAATCGCCCAGCGCCGCAAAAACGGATTCCCGCATACGATCCATTGCCGGTCTAATAACGCCGCCGGGTACCGCAACCTGACGCCCGCATAAACTTCCTCCAGTGATTCTCATAAAGCGTCCGCGTGAACCGGTCTTCCTTACTATAACCTTTTGAGCAGTTCGCTCATCTCGTCTGAACTGACTATAGGTGTCGTTTCAACTCCTTCCTTTTTCGCCCTAGCATTATCCGCGGCTTTACGGCGGACGGCGCTTTGCTTTCGCAAAACAAAAATTTTATCCCGTAAGACCGGAAAATGTTCGGCTGATATGGTAGAGGAAACACTCAAAAACCGCACCAAAACCTGAGAGAATTGCCACTCTGTTTCGGACAGGTTATCAAGCTGCTCGTCTCTTTCCATGATGTACGTATCTTCAGTAAGCATCTTTAGCAAAACGGCAAGCGTTTTATCTATAAAATCCATATCATCAATGCTCTTGTCAAGAAATAAATTCGGCGATACATCAAGCGCAAGAATATCTTGCAACATCTGTATTCTGGTGTTGAGGATATACAACGTATCCTCAACATCAACCGGTTTATTCACCACATTCCTTTTCATTTTCTAAAAGCGCTCACTAAACGCTACCATAAACGCTACCGTAAACGTTTCCTGCCGGTGTTCCAGAGCGCCACCGGTTGATAAGCTGTCGCGCTACAGAACCCTTGCCGGGCAATTCCGGCAGCCTATCTCTTTTGAACCAATGCGCCTCTTGTATTTCAATACCGTCCGGTCGTAAAGCCCCTGACACATACCGTGCGGTCCATCCTGTCATAAGGGAACAGGGAAATGGCCATGATTGTGATATCTTATAACAAACAGCGCTTACTTTCAAGCCCACTTCTTCCCATATTTCTCTTTCAACCGTCTGTTCGAGGCTTTCTCCGGCTTCATTAAAACCGGCTATCAAACTGTATACGCCCGCCCTGAATTTTGCATTGTGCGCCAATAGTATCTCGTCTTTGTCATTGGTGATAAGCGCTATGATGGCAGGCGCTATGCGCGGATATTCAACCCTTCCGCAATGGGGGCAGATACGAGACGTTTCGGTCTGCGAATCAATATTTTTATTACCACAACTCCCGCAATAGATCGACTCTCTCCGCCATTGTACTATATGAAAAGCCCTCATCACCCTGTCCGCTTCTCTGCCGTCTATAGATGAAACCACCTGCCTCACAGGGGTAGAGCGCCATCCTTCCGGCAATACGGCATCAGGGGGCATATCACCGATTTTTATACTTGGTTCATGAGGCAGAAGCGGGGGAATATCAACAAATTGTATAGAAAGGTCGATACCAGAGAGTGGAATTCCCAAGGAAGCCTCTACAGGCATAAGCATCATGGTATCTTGAAAAAGATATACCCTATCAGCCAAAATCTCTCCCCCAAGCCGCGTCAGCTATGTTATGGTGTAATATACGGCAATGCGGTAACTATTAGCGGCAATTGGACTTGAACCAATGACCTAACGGATATGAGCCGTTTGCTCTACCGGCTGAGCTATGCCGCCATCGGTAGCTATATGTTAATGGCAAAACACATTTTTGTCAAGAGGTCTGCCGCTAAAATGCCGCTCCAGCCGGAACATTCGGTTAAAAAAAACGCTCGTAAGGGGAAAAATCGTACTGATAAGCCGTACCATTTTCACCGATTCGTTTGGGATCATCAAGAATAATATCGTCAACCTGCCAACCCGCCTTAGTGTATTCGATTTCCGCCGGTGCGGCGGCTTTATCCGGATTACCAGCTTCCGCGGCCGTGCCGCCGCCTTGCACAGCGGTTTCCTCCTGTCTGGCTACCGGCATAGCGTCCTGAAATCTGACGTATATCTCTCCGGCAAGCCATTGTTCCCTACCGATAAAGCGGAATATGAACGAAACACTGCCGTCCGCTTCCTGCCGCCCTCCGCCAAGACGGAATTTCTGCGGAGAAATCGCGTCCGCGCCCGCCTTTGTCTGCCGCCATATACCGCGGTCCATGCCTTCCGCCTCTTGTTTTTGACTGATAAAGCTATCGAGTATCTTTTTTGCGTAGTAGTATACCGCTTCCGGCGCTTCGCCGCGTCCCAATTCCCCAATGATCAGATCCTGTGGATAACGGGCGGCTTCTCCTTTCTGGGGTCTGGAAAGGCTGCCAGGAAGTAATCCGCCCCCTTCTTCGGCGGACACGGTCAACAATAGGAAAAGAATACTTACCATTGTGCAATGGAGAGAAAATCTGCGCATACCGCCATTATAAACAGTTGTGCGGGAAATGTGAAGCCGTCTTGTTTTAGTATTAATAGTACCTCATAAACCAGATCGAAAACCAATGGCATCCCGCGCCGATAAGAACGTAAATATGCCATATAACGTGCGATCCCCGGCGGTGTTTCCGTCCGTACCAGATCGTTCCCAGCGTATACGCAATGCCGCCTGCAAAAAGGAGGATGATGCTGATACGCGGAACGGCGCGGGCAAGGCGAAACGCACCGAACACAATAGCCCAGCCCATGAGTACATAGACGCATACTTCCGCCTTTTTTAAGAGTCTGTTGTTCACGGCAAACAGCGTGATACCGGCGAACGCCAATGCCCATTCCGCCCCGAAGATGATCCATCCGAACGCGCCTTTAAGCGCCAAGAGGCAAAACGGCGTATAGGTTCCCGCTATGAGGAGGTAGATCGCCGAATGATCCAGTACGCGGAATACCCGTTTTGCGCCTTCGTGGGCAATAGCATGGTAGAGTGTAGACGCAAGAAACATACAGATCATTGTGGAGGTAAACAAGACGTACGCCGCAACCGCGACGCCGCCCGCCCCGTTGAGGCTCCCGTTAGCCCGCGACGCCAGCAGTACCAAACCCGCTATGGAAAGACCTGTGCCCAAACCATGCAAAACGGCGTTTGCGATCTCCTCGCCCGGCGTCTGAAACGGCAGCGGACGAGAAATCGGGTAGGCCGTATACCGTTTATATGGGTTACTCAAATTTTGTTTCATGGTAAGTAAGACCGTTTTTTTCTTCATAGGTTGCACGTCTCAACATATTTCAAGAAAGCGGGGTAATCAAATACAGAGCTTCTTTTCGATACCCTACGGTACCGCCGCCAGAATAATGCTTCGTGCCGCGCGTAAGAAATAACGGGTTTGCCGGCAATATCTTCGAGGGGTAAGCGCGATGCCTCAAGCTATGTTCTTCAAAAAAGCGGAAGGCTCCGATGGAAACGATCGGCATCCTATGCCAGCCCGCGAGCCGCGTTCTCCGACCCGCGAGTCGGATTTGCCTAAATCCGCAACCGCTTTGCCAACCCGCGAGTCGCGTTCTCCAGCCCGCGAGCCGCGTTCTCCAGCCCGCGAGTCGGATTTGCCTAAATCAGAGTCGGACTTGCCTAAATCCGCAACCGCTTTGCCAACCCGCAAGCCGCGTTTGCCTAAATCCGATCTGGATTTGCCTAAATCCGAGTCGGATTTGCCAGCCCGCGAGCCGCGTTCTCAAGCCCGCGAGTCGGATTTGCCTAAATCCGATCTGGATTTGCCTAAATCAGAGTCGGACGTGCCTAAATCCGCAACCGCTTCGCCAACCCGCGAGTCATATTTGCCTAAATCCGAGCCGGATTTGCCAACCCGCGAGCCGCGTTCTCCGACCCGCGAGCCGCGTTCTCCAGCCCGCGAGTCGGATTTGCCTAAATCCGATCTGGACTTGCCTAAATCCGAGTCGCGTTTGCCAACCCGCAAGCCGAGTTTGCCAACCCGCGAGTCGGACTTGCCTAAATCCGATCTGGATTTGCCTAAATCCGAGTCGGATTTGCCGACCCGCGAGCCGCGTTCTCCAGCCCGCGAGCCGGATTTGCCAACCCGCGAGCCGCGTTCTCCGACCCGCGAGCCGCGTTCTCCAGCCCGCAAGTCGCGTTCTCCGACCCGCGAGCCGCGTTCTCCGACCCGCGAGCCGCGTTCTCCGACCCGCTAGTCGCGTTCTCCGACCCGCAAGCCGCGTTCTCCGACCCGCAAGCCGCGTTCTCCGACCCGCGAGCCGCGGTCTCCAGCCCGCGAGGCGGAGTAGCCGACCCGCCAGCCGCGGTCTCCGACCCGCAAGCCGCGTTCTCCGACCCGCACGCCGCGCGCTCCGACCCGCGCCCCGCGGGGGCCTCCC
>JAITAN010000083.1 GCA_031284105.1 Treponema sp.
ATATCGCCCTTCATAAGGCTTACGATATAATTTCTAAGCTGAACGGGAAGGGGCTTATCAAGACCGTATTTTGCTTGTAATTGCGCAAGCACTTGAGCGGAGATGGCTTTTTCACCGAGAAACGGACCTCCCGGCACCGTATTCATCAGCAAAAACGTCAAACAAATGACGAAAAGCAGGGTAATGAGCGCTAATACAACCCGCTTTATGATATAAGAAAGCATATAATTATTATACATTTTCTTGAATAGTTTGTCTACAGACGCAATGCGATACCTCAAAGCAACGGTGTATCGCGAAAGATTGCCGGCCGTTTAATGTACTAACCACAACGGTCCGCTTGGCTTATAGTACATGGTTGAAATACGCCGGACTACGGCGCGCGGTAAGCTGCGGGGGTTCTTGGAATATGCCCAAAAAAAGACCTTACGGCAAATAAAAAGCCCCTTTCCGGGGCTTTTTATCATTCTTACACCGTCATTGCTTACACTTTTCAATAATCTCTTGCATAACGCGGTCAACGTCCGCATAGGGAACTTGACAGGTGCCTACCTGCTGATGTCCGCCTCCGCCGTATTTCAAAAGCATACTGCCGACGTCAACCGTAGCCGTCCTGTTGATGATGCTATAGCCGACCGTTACGGCCGCGTTTGCCTTGTCCTTTCCATCAACCGTCCACACGGAAATATTTTGTTCCGGGAAAAGCGTATATACGATAAACCGGTTGCCCGCATAAAGCGGCTCAACGCCGCACAGGTGTATAACAACTACATTGCCGTCTATATACGCATGTTCTTTCAGCATACCCTTATATTTTTCAACATGGCAAAAGTACAAATCAAGGCGTTCCTTCACATCGGGAAGATCAAGTATCTGATTGATCTTCATGTTGCTGCATGCAAGCGCAAGTTTTTCCATGAGTTCATAGTTGCTGATGGTGAAATCTTTGAATCTGCCGAGGCCGGTACGCGGATCCATGATAAAACCCAGCAAAACCCAGCCTTTTGGATCGAGAATCTCATCTGCCGTAAGATCGCCCGAATCCACTTTGTCTACATACTCGATCATGTGCGAAAAGCGCCGTATGGTGGCGTTTGCATCCCCTCCGTAAAACTCGTACACAACGCGCGCGCAGCTCGGAGCCTTGCGGGATACGCCTTCAAAATACACTTTGCGTCCAAGCCGTTCGGTCTCGCTTGAATGATGGTCAAACCACAGGGCGCATCCTTTAATATAGGGGATGTTTGCCAAAATATCGTTGTCCGTAGCTTGAACCAGACCGTCTTGTATATCCTTGGGATGTACGAATTTCCATTCATCGACATATCCCAGACATTCTAAAATGGCGCCGCACGCCAATCCGTCAAAATCAGAACGGGTTAATAGTCTCATAGTGCAATCCTTTCTTTTACGCAGTTATTTCAGTATATAGGAGAAAGACCGGTACATCAAGTAGCCAAAAACCAGCCGCCCGCTTCAACTCCGGACGTTTCGGGCAGACGGCTTACCTTGAATACATTCCGGCGCATAATAATATTGCTCTTTTCAGAAGACGCTTCATAAAAAGGTTCGTAAAAAGATTCATAAAAAGATTCGTAAAAAGAAATGTACGCATCGGGCTGAACGGAATACAGGACATCGGCAACCGTATTTACCGCAATACGATTCTGCTCTTCCGGCGTAAACGCGCGGCATGTCGGACAGGAACACCATGCCCCGAATCCCTTGTTTCTGAAATCGCTGAAAACATTTTTTGACCCAACCTCATCCGTCTTGTCCGCTTTGTCCGCCCAAAAATGATAAACGGCGATATTTTTGTATCTTTTTGAAGATATTGAAAACTTTAGAAACTTTAAGAAAAGCTTTTTCGCCTCTTTCTGCAAAACCTTGATGGTTTCAGGCGAAGTAGGACAAAAATTAACGTTCTATCCCGTTTGCCGTCCGCCATGCGGAATATCTCTTTATGAGGGAAAAGAGAACGCCGCACCAGACTTGACAGGTCCCGGCCTCCTGCCTCAATAGCCAAATCGTACTTTTTCGCGGCTTTATTGATCTTTTCAAAAAGCTGTCTTGCAGGGTTTATTGACAAGGGGAGGACCACGGTGTCTATCCGGTTCCGCACGGCCCACGCGATCCACTTTTCCCAGTTTCTGACGGAGCGTTTGTTAAAAAGAAGCCGCCGTATGGAGCGTATATCCGTAACCGAACCGCTATACCCGTGATCTTCATCCAAAGCGTACGCATGACCCGCATTTCCGCGGTTACGCGGCGGTTCTTCATGGAAGGGCGTTTTCCAACTGAAGCCGAGCTTTACAAGAAAATCGAACACCGCATTGTACATCCCCCGAACCGAATCCCCTTGTACGTCAAGCTCTTCTCTGCTGAACCTCCACGAAAATCCGTTACCCTTGCCCGCGCCGTACCGCAGCGCAACAAGCGGCGCGTACATCGAAGGAACCTCTTGTATTTCTAACACGCGAGGGAGCTTTTGTTTGACGCCCGCCCTTATACGCAAAAGCTCAATGTAACGGGCCAATTCATCCGCCAGATACCGGAGAGAAGGCTCTTCAATAGACAAGATCCACGGCTTTGCAACGTCAAATTCCACAACGGCGCCCTCTTTTCACGCGTACATACGGCCGAGCGCCGCAAGCCGGCGACAGGCTTCTTCCACGTCCGCACGGTGTCCGAATGCCGAGAACCGGATAAACGATTGCCCCGCCGGACCGAATCCCGCCCCGGGCGTGGTAACGACGCGGCACTTCTCCAGAATTTCCGTAAACACGTCCCAACTGTCGCGCTTTGGGAAAGACGCCCAAATATAGGGCGAATTATCCCCGCCCGTGCTCGAAACGCCGAGTTTTTGCAGACTTTCCCGAATCAGGCGTGCGTTTCCAAGGTAAAAGTCCGTCAGTTCCTTCATTTCTTTCAGCCCTTCCCCGTCAAGCGCGGCAAGCGCGCCCGCCTGCGCGATGTTCGATGCACCGTTGAAGATGGTGCCGGTTACCCGCGCCCAGTCCGCATTAACGCTTTCCCCGCCCGCGTACTTCAGCGCTTTCGGGACGATTGACCAGCCGAGCCGGACGCCGGTAAAGCCCGCGGGCTTTGAAAAGGAATTTACCTCAATGGCGCACGTTTCCGCGCCTTCAATGTCGAAAATGGTCTTGGGCAGTTCCGGATCGCGGATGAATTCGGCATACGCCGCATCGAAGACGATGACGCACCCTTTTTCCCGCGCATGGGCAACCAATAGAGCAAGCTGTTTTTTCGAGGCGACCGCGCCCGTTGGATTATTCGGTGAGCAAAAGTAGATAAGCGCATGTTCCGGTATACGTGAAATGTCCGGGAAATAGCCGTTTTCCGCAACGCACGGCAGATAGGCGATGCCCTCATATCCGTCGCCCCGCCACGCTCCGGCCGCGCCGATCAGCACGGAGCCGTCAACGTACACCGGATAGGACGGATCCTGCACCGCAACCTTGACGCCCGCGCCGAACAGAAGCTGAAGTCTCCCAATATCACACTTTGCGCCGTCTGAAATAAACACCTCATCGGCCGCGACCGCGTTTTTGTAAAAAACTTCGGCTATCCGCTTACGCAGAGAAAGCAGCCCTTCGTCCTGATAGCCCGAATAGGTTTCCGCCTTACCGAGCGCTTTCGCTCCTTTAACCAGTCCGTCATCGATATGGGGCAAAACCGGTTCCGTAGTGTTGCCCACTCCCAAACTGATGATCCGCGCTCCCTCAGGG
>JAITAN010000016.1 GCA_031284105.1 Treponema sp.
GGCTGAAGCTTTCAGCCCAGGCCGGCGGGAGCATTGTTTTCAATCATGGGCATACATCCGGCGCACAGGAATATGGGTTTGACGCGATGATAAGCATAACGTGTACGTATTAATCACCGTCGGTGATACGGGCGTATCACCGGCAGGTATACGTCCATATCCGAGGCAGTGATACGAGCGTATCACCGGCAGGTATACGGGCGCATCCGCGTGGATATCTATGCGGCCGGCGGCAAGACGCTGGTACAGAAGGAGAGTTTATGAAAAGATTTTGGTTTGCGTTTGGTTTTTTTGTGTGGTTTCAGCGCGCGGAATGTATGTATTCGGACCCCTATCTTTATATTCTTTCCACTCCTTTTACAAGCTATATCTGGATGAGCCGGGTTTTCGATTCTTCCTCTGATATTGAGCTTTTGCGTTATTAACTGGATAGGGCATCCGGAAGGCAGGGGTACGGTCATGTATATTGCGGGATCGAGTTTTTCAAAAGAAAACCTCGGCTTCTTTCTGAACGTTTCTTTTGTGCAAAAAGGGGAGCATACGATTCAGTGGGATTGGAACATGGGAAGGGGCTATACCGATCAAAAAACGCCGAGCGGTATACCGGAAAACAAGCTGTCCCTTGTAATTGGAGCAAAATAGAAAGCGTTTGGTTGGCTGGAGCTTTCGGATCAGGTAGGCGGGAGTATTATGGTTAAGTATGATCATACTTCCAGTGAACAGGAATATGGGTTGGATACGATTTTAAGCATACGATTTATATATTAAAGGAGTAAATTTTATGAAACGATTATATGGAGCGTTTATTTTTTTTGCGCTGGTTTCCAGCCTTGGAGCGCAGGTTATTCATGATCCCAATGACAGAATCTACAAGGATATCGACAGATGGGCGGCGAATGGATACATAACGCAGTCCCTGCCGTTGATCCGTCCCTATCCGATACAGCTTCTTGACGAAATAGTAGATGATGTGATTGAAAGAGGCGGCGATGAGGATCGGGAAAAAGCCTCGGCGTATAAGGCGGAACTTGGGCCGGAGTCCCGGTTCTTGCATGTGAGCGTTCGGGCTGAAGCCGTTGGTCAAGACGGCGATACCATGCTGACGTTTGCGCCGACCATTGACGGTAATTTTCGGTTTATGGATTGGATTACCGCCAGCTACTTTTTCGCCATTTATGCTTCAGAAGGAAAGCCCGGCGAAGAACTGCACGTGCCCGGAACGTATTCTCCATTTCCGGATCTTATTCTCGATAACGCGAATGCGGGAAAGTTCTGGCTTTATCCTGATTGGACATCAGCCACGGCTTTTGGAAGCAGCCGCCTTTATTTTCAGGCGGGCGTGAACCGTACCGCAATAGGTCCCTTTTATGAAAACAGTACGATAGTTGGTCCTCAAGCCGGACGTGCCGGACATTTTAGCCTCAATTTTCGACAGCCAAAAGGGTCTTTTGAAGTCCTGCTTATGACGCTTACCGCTTCCAATGATTTCGGGGAAGGACGCTTTCCCAATAAGTATCTTATATTCCACTCGATTAATCTTAATGTGATACCAAATTTTGAATTCGGATTTCAGGAATCGGTACTTTGGGGCGGGCGCATGGAATATTTGTATCTCGTTCCCTTTTCAATCTTATTTACATCGCAAGCCCTCAGTGATTTTGGAGATAACTCTTTTATGGGCTTTCATGTGCGGTGGGATCTTCCCCGTCATATCCAATTGCTTGGGCAGCTTTATATGGATGACTTTCATTTCAACGACTTTGTGCGTTTTAAGTGGAACACCAAGTACAAATTTTCCGGTCAACTGGGGCTTACGTGGGCGCCGCCGGAAAGCCCGGTTGCATCGTTGCAGGCGGATTATACCATCATCTTCCCGTACATGTACTCGCATTGGAATGTACCGGAAGATGATCGTTATGATAAAGGTGTCCCGAATTATCTTATCTATTCCCACGCGGGAAAAAGTTTAGGTTCCGATCTGGAGCCGAATTCTCATAAGGTATCACTGAAGAGTTCGTGGCGGACGATCCGTAATCTTGATATTTCCACGGCGCTTTATTTTACCCAACACGGAAACGCTTCCGAGAATGTTCCTAGCAATGACTGGGAAGACGGCGATGAACGGCATGACGGCTCCATTTATGATGACGGTTCCACCATAGACGGCAACAATTACAGTGAAATCCGCTTTTTAACCCAACCGATTATTGATACCCGCCTTGCGGCAGGGGTAGGGGTGCAGTGGACTATGCCCTTCTTTTCGTTTGGGGAGTTTTCCTTGTTTGCGAATTACGTGTTGGAATACGGCTGGAACAGAAAACTGGTGAAAGACGACAACGGCATTGTCAACTATTGGAGCGTTGGCGGTTCGTGGCGATGGTAAATAACGTGAGTTTGACAGAATCTTGAACGCTATTGCAAAACTCATTGCCTGGTTGGGAACAAAAAAGCCCGCAGTTTCCGGCATCCGTATCGATCCTGTCAGCTCTTGGTTAAGCGCCAAATCGCGGTTCCTAATCGGCATGGTTCATTTCTCCGATACATTCCGTAGCCGGTAATTCAATCGCCGTATCGTACGAGACGCATTTCGTGGAATTGCGAACTATGTGGACGATGCACAACCGAACCCGTGTTGAGGAAATACCGCCCGAACCGCATCGGGAAAACCGGTCAATCTATCTCCCCCAGCAGAAATATACCGTTAGCGCGCCGTCTGACTGCGCGCGGCTGATTACGATTGTGTTCTCGTATGCGGTTGATTTGAACGAAATCGCCTCATGGATCGAGATAAGCGGAGCAGGTAGAACGTTTCTTTTCTTTAGAAATGGTATCTCATACTTTACTTCTATCTCAAGGCATATTTCATGTGATTCCTTATCGATCTCTTCTGTTATTACCGCCTTTCCCCGCGATCACGGATCCCGCAGGCTATTATGAACCTCCCCCCGCTTGAAAGGACAGGAAGGTAAGCCTATGATCAAAGAAGGAAGTATCATGGGAGCAAGAAGCATTTTTACGAAAGAGTTTAAGGAACGGGCCGTGGAACCGGCCCGGAACACAAACCGGAAGCGGACTTGCCCAAGACCTCGACATAAACCGGAATATGCCGGCTCGATGGATGCGGGAGATGAAGCGGAGTGAAACGGGACCTATGAAAGCTTTCACCGGTAGAGGAAACGCGCGGGATGAAGAGACGGCTCGCCTGCGGAAAGAAA
>JAITAN010000039.1 GCA_031284105.1 Treponema sp.
TTTAATACCCCGCCCCTTGGGGCGCTTCTTACTGGGGGTGCGGGGGATTTGTTCCCCCGCATACACAAAGCCTTCAAGAAGAAATCTTCGATACCGCAGGGCTTGCCCTGCGGTTGTTGATTAATTTTTGAGGAGGGATATAATATATGGTGTTTCTAGTATACTCTCTATTTCTAACTTGTTCATTCGACTTAGAAAACAATTCAGGTTTTAATTCATTAGCATGTTGCCGCCATACATTATACCACGCATCTAGCTCTTCAATTTTATCAAGATCAGTAATAGTTACAGACATTTCACAGTTTTCAGTAATTCCAGTATTTGTAAAATTTGCGGATCCTATTAAAGCCCTTCCTTCTGATATAATCACCTTAGCATGTAAACCGCTTAAATGCCGTATTTTTTTATGATAATCATTTAAAAAATGCAATGTATTTTCAGCCATGCTTTTACTTTGTTGAGAATTCATTAAGGCATTTATATCAGTTAATAACTCCCAATCTTTACATCCGTCAATTATTATACGCTTGAAATAATTTACTCCAATATACGGCTACTTTAATTGTTTTGCCTTTGATTATATCTTGGATAGCGCTATCAAATGGAGAACGAACGCTGTTGCTTTTGTTTAGAGAATGATACATTAAATCCATGCTTCGGGATGTTTTATATTTTAATAACCGCCAAGGGCCTTGCGCATACCATTTCGGCGGTATACGACGGTTTGCGTGGGAATGGCGGATTGGGCGAGGGGATATGAGAGCCGTCCGGAAATACTTCATGCACGGCCCATGGGCAAGCGCATGGCGCGTGTTCCTTGAAACCGTGCGGCATTTGAACCCCGCGCTTGACAAGAACAGCAGCGATATATATTCTACTCGATATGACGCTCAAGGCATACGTGATCGTGTAACTGCGCCGAAAAAGAACGGATTTCTTAAAAACGATACGGGGCGCAAGGGAATGCGTTGCCGTCGTAATTGAAGGCACAAAACATAATGGAAACAAATTTTCTTTTTCTCGGTCCCGAACTGGGAGAGAAACAGGATGCGGTTAATGACATTCGCGCTAAACTGAAAGGCGCCGGCGCTCCTGCGGAAGAAACATCATTCTACGCGGGGGAGACGGCCATGCAGGATATCGTCTCCGTACTGCGGAACGGCTCGCTCTTTTCCGATACTCGTCTTATTTTTATCAGGAACGCCGAAAATATCAAAAAGAAGGAAGAAATAGACGCGCTTACCGCGTATATCGTTGATCCCGCGGATAATACGACTCTTATCCTCCTATCCAATGAAAACGGCGTCGTAAAACCTATCGAACATGCGATCTCTCCAAATGGCAAACGGATTTTCTGGGAACTGTTTGAAAACCGTAAACACGAATGGCTTGTACATTTCTTCAGGAAAGAAGGGTTTTCCATAACTGAAGAAGGCATTGAGGCCGTGCTTGAACTGGTGGAAAACAACACCGATTCCCTGCGGCGTGAATGTTTCCGGTTGTGCCGGTTTATAGATTCTTCAGGCAAAGAAAAGACCATCACGGCCGAAGACGCGGAAAAGTGGCTTTCTCATACGCGGGAAGAATCCGCTTTTACGTTGTTTTCCCGCATCGCCCAAGGCGATCTTGCCAAAAGTCTCGAATCCCTCCATTCCTTACTTCTTGCCAAAGAAACGCCGTCCGCGATTCTCGCGGGTCTCACATGGTGTTTCCAGAAACTACACGATTACCTTTTCCTAAAGGAGGAGCGTTCCGTCGATGATACGGAACTCAGAAAAATCGGACTCGCATCTCCAAAAGCGCGCAAGGACTATGAGTATGCCGCCTGCCGCTACGATACGTGGTCCGCGGATACCTGCCTCTCTCTCACCGCCGAATACAATGTACGCCTGCGTTCCGCAGGTCAAGGGCTTGAGAATTTGCTCATGGACAGGTATGTGTACAAAGTGTGGGATGCAGGACAAAGCGGTCCCAAAAGAGCATAGGCGGCGCCGGCGACTCAAAGGCGTCGCTATTCTACGGCTTCCGCTTTCTTTAATCCAAATACCGCTATGTACGTTACCGGCGTCATAGCAACCTCTATGGCGCACTTGAAGAAGTAATTCGTCAGCACGAGGGACCAAAATAATTCCCAGCCGAAGACGCCGGTCAGACTTGCTATGAGCACAAAGACAAGGCTGTCCAGCAATTCTCCGACAAGGGTACTGCCTATGGTTCTGATCCACAAAAACCGTCCGTTCATGGCTTTTTTTACGAGTACCATGATGATCGAATTGGAGAACTCGCCCGCCAAATAGCCGGCAAGACTCGCAAGCGCGATGCCGCCCGTGCTCATACCGCCTAAAATGGCGTCAAATGCGGCGCTTCCCGCGTATTGTTCCCATTCGCTGTCTGCGGGCAGTACGCGGAGTAAGAAAAACAGAAGCGAAGAACACGCCAAGGCTATAAAGCCCGTCCAGATGACTTTTCGGGAAGTGCGGAATCCATAGACTTCGGTAAGTATATCACCGAATACGTAGGACAACGGAAAAAGAAGCGTACCGCCGTCAAAAGCCATACGGGTATTGAACACGAAAAAGCCCAAATCCACGATTTTTGCAGAAGACGCCACATTACTTACAATGAGGATTGCGGTGAAAAAGGTCATCACGCTATCAAGGCAGCGGAAACGACGGCGTGAAGATGCTTGAGCATCTAGTGAAAACATAAAAACTCCTTGTTTTGTTTGGAGAAGAGACGCAAACGCGCTTCATTCTCTCGGGCGGGTTTTTACGAGGAAGACCGCCTTTCTTTTACAGAAATAGTACAGGAACGGAACCGGAAGTGTCAAGCGGGCGTACAAATTAGACTCTTGACAATTTCTATAATTTTTACTATAATAAAACAACATTTTAACCTATAAAAAAGGATGTTTTCATGTACGCTTTAATTGAAATCAAAGGCAAACAGTATAAGGCTGAAAAAGATGCTCTCTTAAAGGTTGATCTTCTTGATATGGAACCCGGTTCAACAGTGGACATCGATTCGGTACTGCTCGTTTCCGGTGATAAGATTACGGTAGGAGACCCTTATGTGCGTGGCGCCCGTGTATCCGCCGTAGTGGAAAGCCATGAACGGGATAAAAAGATCATAGTGTTCAAGTACAAATCCAAGAAGGATTATCGCAGGACAAAGGGTCATCGGCAGGCTTATTCTATCATCAAGATTAAAGACATTGTAAGTTGAGTCGATGCTGAGTTAGAATCGGCTCATGTGGGTAAAATTCTAAAAGAGAAATTTACAAGAGGCGTTTTAATTACGTCGAATGATTAATATTGAAATTGTTTTGGATAATGATCTTCTCAAGTACTGCAGGATAAAAGGTCATGCATATGCGGGCAGTAAAGGAAAAGATGTTGTCTGTGCTGCGGTTTCGGTGCTTGCGCGGACGGCGTTGGAGGTGCTTGCCGGGCAAGATGGAATTTCACTGCATTACGAGGCAAAGAAGCCGGGTGAATTCTTTCTGGAAATAGTGGGATACAATGAGACGGAAAAGGCTTTTCTTTTCAGTGTGGGAACATTCCTTATGGTTGGTTTTGATTCCATTACAAGAGAATATCCAAAACATTGTTGGCTGTCTGTAAACACTAATGTTTAGAGACGGCGGTATAAACAAAGGAGCATAATCATGGCTAGAAAAAGAGGCGGAAGCGGCGCAAAGAACGGGCGGGATTCAAATCCTCAGTACCTTGGTATAAAAGCATCGGGCGGTTCTATTGTTAAAGCGGGAACCATTATTGCACGGCAACGCGGCACAAGGATACACCCGGGCGCAAATGTGGGCTTGGGGGGAGATTATACGCTATTTGCCCTTATTGATGGTACGGTATCTTTTACCCGGCGGCGCGGCAGAAAGTTCGCCAACGTAGTGCAAAACTAGCGGATAGTTTTGTAGAGAGATAACCCTTTTGGTGTTTGTTTCTTATCTTTTGTATAGTTAGCCAAAGCGTGGAAAAATTTGCAGATGAAGCGTTGATTGAAGTTTTCTCAGGCGCGGGCGGTAATGGGTGTGTAGCTTTTCGGCGTGAAAAATATGTGCCAAAGGGAGGACCGTCCGGCGGGGACGGCGGTAGAGGCGGAGATGTTGTTTTTGTTGTCAGACGTAATCTCCGTACCCTTGCACATCTGCGGAACAAGCAGTATTTTAAGGCGAAAAACGGCAAAGATGGTGAAGGAAACGGTAAATACGGCGGGAACGGTGAGGACGTCATCGTTCCGGTACCGCCCGGTACCGTACTGAAAGACGCCGAATCCGGCGAAATGGTTCATGATTTCGGCAGAGATGAAAGCGATTTCCTCATTCTGAAGGGCGGGAACGGAGGCTGGGGGAATATCCACTTCAAATCCTCGGTGAATCAGGCGCCTCGTAAAGCTTTGCCCGGTAAAAGCGGAGAACAGTTGCGACTCTGTGTGGAGTTGCAGCTCATGGCGGATATCGGCTTTGTGGGTTTTCCTAATGCCGGCAAATCTTCAGTCCTTGACAGGTTTACCAACGCCCGCCCTAAAATAGCGCCGTATCCTTTTACCACTAAGATCCCAAACCTCGGTGTGTTGACGGTTGACGACCGGGATATTATTTTAGCCGATATTCCCGGTATCATCGAAGGCGCATCGCAAGGGCTGGGTCTCGGCATACGGTTCCTCAAACATATTTCCCGTACGCTGGCGCTTGTCTTCCTTATTGATCTTTCCGATGATAACTATTATACCGCATTCGATAGCCTTTTCAAAGAACTAGAGTGTTTTTCCCCCGAACTCGTGAAAAAGCCCCGCCTGATAGCTGGTACCAAGCTGGATATTGAAGGTACCGCGGCGCGTTTACAGGAACTCAAGGAAAAATACCGCGAAGAAACCGTATTCGGCATTTCGGTGTTTTCAGATAAAGGACTTGCGGATTTTAGGGCTTTTATCATAAGACTGATAAACGATGCGGAAAATATAGCACGGTAACCACATGAGAGTTGCGATCATGGGCGGCAGTTTTAATCCTGTGCATATAGGACACCTCATTATAGCGGATGCAGTGCTTTCAAACCTTGATTACGATCGTGTGATATATGTTCCGGCGTTTGTTTCGCCGTTTAAACCGGATATGGACGCGGAAGATCCCCAGGACAGACTCGACATGCTTGTCTCATCAGTAGCCGGAGATCCGCGCCTTACGGTTGATGATTGCGAATTGCGGCGCGAGGGTGTTTCCTATACCATTGACACCGTGTCCGACATTATCCGGCGTTATTGCCCCGACGGGAAACCCGGTATTATCATCGGCGATGATCTTGCTTCTGATTTTATGCAATGGTACAAATCTGCTGAAATCCTCGAAAAAACGGATGTCATTATTGCGCAGCGGCTTTATTCTATAGGCATGGATATGCCGCTTCTTCCTTTCCCTCACAAAACGCTTGACAATGAAATTATGGACATTTCATCTTCAATGGTGAGGGATCGAATAACACGAGGAAAAAGCTGGCGATACCTTGTCCCTGCCGGAGCGCGCTTCGTGATTGAAGATAAGCGGCTTTACAGATCGCTTTCCGGTGGGTTGGAGCAGCCGGAAAGAATGAAAAAGAATGAAAGAAAAACTTCCGCATTTCTTTCACACATAGTATACATGGAGAATGAGGTACGTACGCTGGTAAGCCCTTCGCGCTTCCTCCATTCCCGTAATACGGCGCTCCTTTGTTATGATCTATGCGTTCATTATGGATTTGATCCCATGAAGGGGTATCTTGCCGGTATTGTTCACGACATTTGCAAATCATTCTCTGAGGAAGAGTTGTTCCGTCTTGCGGAGAAAGATGGAGCCGAAATACCAAAAATTGAGCGGAAGAAAACCTCGCTTCTCCACGCAAGAGCCGGCGCGGCATTGCTTAAAGAACGGTACCATATCCAGGATGAAGACGTTTTAGAAGCGGTTCGTTGGCATACGGTAGGAGGGAAATCCATGGGACCCCTCGCGAAGATCGTGTTTATGGCTGATAAAATTGAAGTTTCCCGTCCTGAAGTAAAGCCGTATCTTCGAGAGCTATGCGCCCGCCCCTCGGTGAGTCTCGATGAACTGTTCACCACAGTGCTGGACGAGACGGTTGTCTTTCTTAGAGCAAAAGAGCAGGATATTTCTGAAGGAACGCTCCGGTTGCTTGATTCAATGAGCAGGAAGTCTCATAAATGAACAAACGACCCTCCTTAGTCCACACGTCTAAACGCGATACCAGTGTGTTTTTCTTACTATTTATCGTGCTGCTAGCAGGAGGAGGAATCATAGCCGGCGCAATGTTTATCAATTACGATCCTCTTCAGGAAGCGCTTGCGACCGATCAGGTCATAGATACGCTTTTTATTTTTGAAGGAGAGCATCAGGACGGCAAAGTCAAACCGTTGATCACCTTTGTGTTAATGTACTATCCGGCAACCAAGCGAGCGGCGATCTTTGATATTCCCGGTCAAGCCGGTTTGATCCTAAAGGGCATTGACCGTGTTGATCGTATTGATTCAATTTATAATCCTGAAAATATAGAAGTTTATAAAAACGAAGTAGCCTCTTTTATCGGCAATAAAATTGATTATTCAATAGTGTATAACCTCGACACGCTTGAGAAAATGGTTGATCTGCTTGAAGGCGTAGAACTTTTCATTCCGGCTCCGGTGGAAATGTATGACGGTAATCCGCCGGTCCTCTTTGCTTCGGGCTTGTGCAGATTGGACGGGGCAAAAGTCCGCTCCTATCTTACCTATAAGCTGCCTCAAGAAACCGATGAAGCAGTGAATTTAAGGAGGCAACGTTTTTTCTACGCCTTTATAAAGCGTCTTGGAGAACAAAACAGAATATTAAAGCAAAAGTCCATTGCCAAGGTATACCACAGTTTTATGAAGGTAAACATGAATGAACGTGAACGGATGAGGCTTTTTGATGAATTCTCCAATATTAATATGGAAAGGGTCAGTATACAATCCGTTGCGGGAACCACTCGTGAAGTATCGGGGCAGACCCTGCTTTTGCCATCTTACAATGGGAACCTCATCAAAGAAGTGATCCGTCAGACGCTTATAAATTTAACCAGCCCGGCTGAAGGGCAGCTCGGCGATAGAGTGTACACCGTTGAGGTTCTCAATGGGACTACGACAAACGGGCTTGCGGGCAAAACTGCGGAACTGCTGCGGGGCTTTGGTTATGATGTTATTTCTATCGGCAATGCGGATGCTATTTATGAGAACACGATTATCGTCGATCAATTAGGTTACCAAGTTATAGCGCAGAATTTTGGAGACATTATACGGTGTTCAAATATTCAGGTTAAAACGGTGGAGCTTGAAGCAGATGCCGTAAAAGATACCGGCAATGTGAATTATAAATCTGATCTTATCCTTATTATCGGAGGGGATTTCAATGGACGCTATGTTACCGGAGGATAGCATGGAATGTCTGCAGGGCGTACAGAGTGCGCAAAGCGATGACATTGATCAAATCACGGCTGTCGATATATCGCGGCTACTTGCAGAACACAAGGGCAATGAGGTAGTTGCGCTTGATCTTCGAGGACTCGATGCGTGGACGGACTTCTTTATCATTGCCGGTGTAACGAGCAGCATACATATGCAAGGCTTGGAACGGCAGGTAAAAGAATTCTGCTATACCAGAGACATAGAAATAGTACGCACCTCAACTACACCGGCTACTATTGATGAAGAGTGGAAATTAATTGATTTAGGGACAATAGTCGTTCATCTTATGACAGAAAAAGCCCGTTTTTTTTATGAATTGGAACGGCTCTGGTCTCAAGCAAAAACAATACCATTGTAATTTTTACGTATAGCCGGTAAAAAAGCCATTGTTACTACACAATAACAGCTTAATAACCAGCTATACGTGTAGCGTTAATACGCGCTAGTCATCATCAAACCCGTCATCAAACTCTTCGTCATCAAAGTCGTCATCGTACTCTTCATCATCAAACCCGTCATCGTACCCTTCATCATCTCCGCCGAAGATAAAATACGGTTCCTGATCGTCATATCCCCTGCCGGTATCTCCACCTACAACAGGGATGAGCATAAGTTCCTCATCCAGATTTTCAAAACAAGATGAATTCAAGATGGTATTCATATAGTTCTCCATATATATTATAATTAATGTATAGAGAAAAGATAATGGAGATATTCGGTCTATGTCAACTGGGTTTCTGCTCTTTTTCAAGAAATTTATCTAACTTCTGTTAAGCATAAGGGACAATGGCTTTTGGTAACACGAGCCATCTACTTGTCATTCGGCATCGTTTCTGGATCGTAGCGTTCTTTTATACGAAACATCTGTGCGATGGCTTCACCGGTATTTCTTGCTCTTCCAAGGGCGACGGCCGCAAGACAGGCGTTTCCCGCAAGTTCGCCGTCCACGATTTCAGGTATGATCAGGGCGCAGCCTGTGAGATCGGCCTTAAGCTGGTTCCATATCTTACTTTTCGCCTGCCCGCCCGAGACACGCATCTCGGTAATGGTAAAGCCGTTTTTCTTAAACGTATCAAGCATGTTTTTCACATGAAACGCCATTGTTACAAGTACCGCATAACCCATACCTTTTTCTTCTATGATGTTCCTCATGAGTTCATCGTAGCCATGTTGTGGCTGTCCGTTCTCCATACGGTATTGATCGAAAAGGCTCCCAGATCGCGGAATGATGCCCCCTAGGTTCCACAACCCTTCGTGTATGTGGGGAAGCGTCCGTAATCCATAACATACCGGTATTCCTCGTGTTTCAACGAAAGGCACGCAAAGGTTTATACCCTCCGAGGTTCCTGCGCGATCACATACCAGTCCTGGTTCCACGGTACCTGTTCCGATGAGCGCGGCAATAAAGTCGGGACCGCCCGCAACAATAGGGATATGCGGTTTGAGATTGAACCGCCGCGCCGCGGTTTCAGAAACGCTTCCAATCGTGCAACCCATTTCCACAAAAGAAGGAAATCGCTCCATATCCACGCCAAAGAGCGCGCACTGGCTTTTGTTCCAGTAATATGCCTCGTATAGACCGTTGGGCAGCACGGTTACAGGTTCCGCTCCCAGCAGGAGGGAAAGCCATTCTTGCGCGGAGATGAAGTACTTCGTTTTCTCATACAGCGCCGGCTCGTTTCGGGCAAACCATGCCGCATGGGAGAGAAAGAGGGAGGTTATCTCCGCGCGCTCTCTACCGGAAGTCGCGCCCGCCGCGGCAAGCACCGTACGTTCATCACACCAGAGCAGGGGAGGTAAGCTTTTGCCGTCAATGGTATACGGCACAAGGGTAGGACCATTTGCGGAAATACAAACCGCCTCAAGGCGATCCGCTGCATTCAATCCCATCCGCGCCGTATATTCGGTAAACATGGCAGCGAGCGCCGATACAAGGGCGTTTTCCCAGTGTACGGTCAGGACGCTTTTTGCCTGTACCGGATAAGCCTCCCGTGCAAATGCCGCCACAGAACCATCGCTATCGATGAACGCGGCTTTGAGGGAAGACGTGCCTATGTCAACGCTTAAAGTCAGAGGTTTCTTAAGCATACCTGTTTGTATCAGATTTCGAGAAATGTTGCAATG
>JAITAN010000201.1 GCA_031284105.1 Treponema sp.
TATTGAACGGTATTATAATAAGCGCCGTAGACATTCGGCGCTCGGCTATGCCATACCGATAGCATTAACACATTACGGCACCGCTTAACCTACCGTCCGTCATATCGGGGGAAGTCCAGGTTCTTTTCCATGGAAGACAGCCTCACATCACCAGGACATCCAGACATGATCCAATAAATTTAAGCAGACTCGACCGGAACAAGGCGTCTGTATTCCCAACGCCGTCAAGATAGGTATTCCAACGTTCTATAAAACCTGCCGCATCCTTCTCGTCAAGAGGGAGGCGTTTTCCAATGAGGAGGCTTTCGCTGTTTTTGTCCCGCAGAATAACGCCCCCTGCAAACACAACACGCAAGCCAGTAAGGGCGTTCTTCTCACTACGGACAAGAAATATCGCGCAGCCTGATGATTCACCGGTTTCCTGCCGCTTGAATTTTTTGTATGCGGAATAATCCCATGGTTCAAGAGGAATACGGATGCGGGTGAGCAGTTCTCGTTCATTCAAGGCGAGGGATTCAGGCATGGAAGCGAAACGAGAAGCAGCGATCCAGCGTGCGAACGCAGCATTGCGAAGTTCGTAGAGCGCATCAAGCCCCAGTAGGGGGGCGAAAGTGTCGAGTCTCCACCCTTTATGGCAGAGATTGCCGCCTATGGTTGCGATGTTGCGGACTTGGGGACCTGCAATACCCTCAAGACAGCGGATAAATACCTCCGGCACCACTTTTCCAAGATAGATAATCTCGTTTAATGTAACCATTGCACCCAGTTCAAGGTAGCGTTCCGTACGGGTAATACGCCGCAAATCCGCAAGTTTATCAAGATACAGCAGGTTATGCGGCAGGCATGGAACACGGCGCCCCTGATACTGCATAATGTCAGTGCCGCCGGCAAAAGGTACCGCATCGGGGAATTTACCCCACACGGAAAACAGCTCGCCAAAAGTGGCAGGGAAAAACACCTGATTATTAAGAGGAACGTCCATATAATCTTTTTTGCCGCCTATCGGCTGTTATTGAAACCGCATTTATCAGCGCTTCGTGTTCGGTACACCTACACTTCAAGCCTTGAAATCCAAGTAAAATTTCTCTGCGTGAGGGACGGGGATTTTTAGAAAGTAATGCCTCAACCGCTAAAATTTTACCGGTCTTGCAGTACCCGCAGGTTTCCACGTAGGCTTGAGAAAACCCCGCGATAATGTCTTCGTATCCGGCGTCTTGCTCAAAACCTTCTATAGTGATGATCTCACTTTCATGTACGCAAAACGCGGGGATTAGACACGATTTGACGACTACTCCATTAAAGATAATCGAACACGCCCCGCACCTCCCGCAGAGGCAGCCGGCTTTTGCGCCTATCAGAGAAAAGTTTCTCCGTAAAATGTCGATGAGTCTGATATTCGCATCTACGCGGACGGCAACGTCTTCGCCATTCAGAATAAAACCTATGGTCATTTTTTTTCTCCATGAACAGCCGCCCAAATATCTTCCGTGCATAGCGGGATTCTTTCAAACGTATAATCCAAAGACTGGGAAACGGCTTGTACGTAAGCGGCGGGAATCGTACAGAAAGGAAGTTCTCCTATACCCTTGGGATATTCGTCTTTCCCCTTTTTTTCCTTAGTGTCCAAAAATTGTACTTCTATAGGCGGTATGTCTATAGAAGAAGGAATGTCATAATTGTAAACGAATTCATCGGCGATTTTACCATTTGTATAAGACAGTTGTTCCCGCGAAGCCCAGCCGAGCGCCTGAATCGTAGATATGATAATGGTTCTGCGGGCATATTGCCTCGATAAGATACGCGCCCCATCAATACAAAGCCATATTCCCCGTATTCTGGGGATATATGTAGCCCGTTCCATCTCAATTTCCACCACTGCGGCGCCCCAGCTTATGGGTGAAAAGGCATTCTTATCAATCGTGGATGTGTGTAACGTTTCTCCATTCCACGCCTGCACCTTGGAGGGTTTAATGCTCCGGCTTATGGTAATCGGATACGTTGCGTGATGCCGCTCTTTTTTAAGCGCAAGACAGCAACGTTCTATAAGCCGCATTATGACCGCAATATTACGCGAATTACTTGAAGGTCCCGAATCAGACATGCTTCCGGTATGTTCGTTGCATATGGACACAGACTTTTCGTCTAAAGACAGTATCTTTGCGGCAAGAAGCCGCACAATGTGTTCCCATGTCTCATCTGAGGGTACTGCGGTGGTACGGATTTCCAAGGTATCATCTTCTTTGAGCATCACTTCTACCGTATAGTTTCCCTTATCTTTTTCTGAATAATGAAGAAAACCGTTTCCTTGATACGCCGCGGCTATACCTATACCCCGGAACGGCATATCGTTACCTTCTCGTCTATGACACCGTAACAGTTCATAGGACGCCCACTTTCGCTTATAATCGCCCATTGCCTCAACAGTTTCCATAACAGCGTACATGGCGTCCGGATCTTCAAGCGGAATTCCAATGGCAAGACTATTATTTTTACTTAAAAAGTGCTGCTTGCGCCATTCAGATGGATCGATGTGGAGCGTATCCGCGATACGAGAGGCGTGGCGTTCGGCGGCAAAGAACCCTTGCGCCAAACCGAATCCGGAAAAAGGTCCTTGTACCGGTACATTAGTTTGTACGGCTTTTGCCTCTATCGAAGTGAACGGCGTTTGGTAAAACCCCAGCATACCGAGACAGGTTTTGTCCAGAATTTCATCGGTAAAAACACCTGATGCACCCAAATCAGTAACCAAAGCGATATCGTTTCCCAAAAGATTGCCGTTTTCGTCCAGATTACCGGTTATTCTGATTTCCGTTGCGTTCCGTTTGGGTGAAAAACGAAAATCTTCTTCATGGGTAAGGCAGAGCCGTACCGGTTTACCGGTAACAGATGCCGCAAGCGCCGCGTGGCAGCTTATCAAAGACGGGTACCAGAGTTTCCCATCAAGGTGCATACCGGTATTGTGGGGAACAACCGTAATCAGCTCAACCGGTATGTTCAGCAGCTTACCTACCGACCGTCTGGCATGAAACGCCCATTGTGTCGCGGTATGGATGGTGATTTTACCTTGCTCATCTACAAGCGCAACCGCAGCGTGGGGTTCCGCGTACCAATGTTCCTGGATACCGGTTCTGTATACGCCTTCTACGGTTATTTTAACCGCCTCCTTTTCAAACGGCGTCCCCAAGGAGATAGTTCTTTCCGCAAGGATAACGGCAGCTTTGCCGGCGTCAAAGTCGCCGGCGGTATTGTCCACAGAAATATCTGAAAATACGGGCGTTTCTTCTTCACAGACGATCTCGCATTGGGAAGCGTATTTCTCTAATTCTATCTCATTCGGTCCGGCAAGGAGGGCAACAGGCTCTCCTATATAAGAGACCTTCGTCGCGAGAACCGGTACCGGAAAATCGTCTATTTCGTTTACACCCGGTATGATATCTGGGGTGATAAGCGTATAACCGGCAGGCATATTCGATGGATATTTGATGCTCTTTACCGCTCCTTTTGCGATAGGAGAACGAAGCGTAATGGCAACGTAACCGCCTTGAGGATAAATATCGGTAACGAATTTCTGCATTTTCTACTTTTACCGGTGATTACGCCACGCGTGATCCATACTGCTCATGTACCACACATTTATTTTTTACTCTGGGAGGCTGATTCCTCAAACTTCTTACTGATCCGTGATTTTCCGCTGCCTCTGGGAATATGTTTCCATACGGTTACCACTAGAAAAGTAAGAACCGCAGAACAAGCGGCTTCGAGCGAACCATTTGTTATTGCCACCGGAATTATTACTTTCCATGAGAAAAGCTGCAAAATTCCAAATCCCGAAAGAACCAGCACCGTATTAACAAGGCTTCCTATTATTGCGGCAATGACTATGGCGGTGGATTCCAATACTGGATTAAGTGCGGTTGCTTTCTTTTTCAACAACTGCCCGGTAATCAGCGCATAAAACAGCCATGCCGCAGGACCAATGAGGATGCGGGGAATTATTGCAATAAAGGGATAGGTAACAAATGCCATATCTATAGGCGTGGCCGCCATAAGTGCAGATTGAACGATACTGAAAATCCCGAACAAAAGACCTATGAAAAAGCCGGCAAAAGGTCCTTCCAGAATTGCACCCATGATTACCGGAGTCTGTAAAATCGTGATTGCCGCGCCGGAAGGGAAGATAATAAAACCTAACCCCGTCATTCCAAGTACGATCACAACTGCCGAGAGAACACCGATAACCGCTATTTTTTTTACCGTAATAGTCATAGTGTGACACGAGGGACTCGAACCCCCTACCTGCTGCTTAGAAGGCAGCTGCTCTATCCGGATGAGCTAGTGTCACAAGGGCAAAGCTTGACGTATCTGTTACTAAATCTCGATAAGGTACCATACCATCCTTGTTTGCAGATGTAAACCAAATGTTAGTTTATTGTATGCTAATGACAAATATATGTCAACATAAAATTTGCAAGATTTGACGAATTCTTGTAAATTTTGGTACATTTACCAACAGGTTGTTACAACATAGATTGGTCCGCTATATCCTATGTGTAAAGCACGCATCATTTCTTACTAGTTCGGGAATACACCCGCGCCTGCTTATACTCACCTTCGCTCTTGTTTCCCCGGAAATATACCCGAACTTGCTTATAGGTACCTTCGCCCTCGCTCTTCGTTTCAATATCGGCAATATCATTAAGCGTAGTATGAATAAGGCGGCGATCGAACGGGTTCATGGGTTCAAGTAGAAAGGAGCTTCCGGTTTCCCGCACCCGCGCCGCGACGGTGTAAGCGAGACGCACCAGAGATTCTTCCCTGCGGATACGGTAGTTCTCACTGTCGAGGATCACCCGTATATCTTCTCTGCCGAGCCTGCCTGCATAAATATTCACCAACAGCTGCAAGGCATCCAAGTTTTTACCCTTTTTTCCAATTAAAATAGACGAATTATCCGAATCAATTTTGAGACCAATTTTTTGGTCTTCACGAAATTGAATACTCACCGTTCCTGAATATCCCATTCTTTCAATAAGAGTCGTCAGAAATCCGATAAGTTTTTGTTCAAATTCATTTTGAGCAACCGGATCTCTGAAAACAGTTTGACGTTTCTTTTCATTTTCTACCGTACTAGTAGCAGGCGTTTCCGCATCCGGCGATAATGCCGCTTGCACCGGACGCAACAATCCGGCTTGCGCTTGCTCTATCTGATTTGTATGGATTTTGATTTTCACAAATTTTTTTCTGAACAAACCGCCGCGGTGAGACTCAACGATTTCAACATCAAACGCACCCTTCTCAAGACCCAATTCCGCCGTAGCTCGATCTATAACTTCTTCTTCAGTGCGGCCTTCAAATTCATATACCATATGCTCTCCTGTATTAAAAACTTCCTTAAAAGGACGGCTCCATTCACCGTTTTTTCTTCTTCTTGGGCGGCAACTTAAGCGACTCTTCTGCACGAGCCGCAAGTGCGGCACGCTGGGGCGCAAGGTACTTATTTATTGCCAATTGTTGAATTAAAGTCAACACGTTAGACATAATCCAGTAGATGAGCAAGCCGGAAGGCACATCGTATAAAATAAAGAAGAAAAGTATCGGCATACCGTACATCATTATTTTCATCTGCATACCGCCTGCCTGCCCGGGCGTCTGGGTAATCTTACCGTAGAGAAGCTGGGAAGCCACATAGATAAAGGGCAAGGCGCGGATGGCGGTCCAGCCGAGGAGCGGCAGCCTGAAATTACTCGGGAAGATGAAAATCGCTTCAGGCAGGGAAAGGTCCGGTATCCAGCCCGGAATGAACAGCGCTCCACGCAGATCAAAATGGGTATTAAACAGGTTGTACATCGCAAAGAAAATGGGAATTTGAATCAACATGGGAAGGCACCCTGCCATGGGATTGTACCCTTCCTTTTTATAAAATCCCGCCATTTCCTGATTCAGTTTTTGGGGATTATCTTTATACTTATCCTGCAACTCTTTGATCTTCGGAGAGAGCGCCTGCATACGCAGGGTCGATTCAGAACTTTTACGGGTAAGCGGGAACATGATCATTTTTACCAGAAGGGTAAGAAGAATGATGGCGATGCCGTAATTAGGTATAATTTTGTAAAAGAACGTAAGAATCCATTTCAGCGCCGTCTCAAGCGGCGCGAGTATCCCCGATGTATTGGCTACCTTGATAAGCTCCATATTGGTAAGGTTGAAGCTGTTTTTGCCGTTTGTATACACCGCAAGCGCGTCCTGAGATTTTGGTCCCAGATAGAAACGGTAGGTGTCTTCGGTTCGAGATGTGTTAAGGCTTGGGCGGATAATGTACAAACGGGAAGCGCCGGCTATTCCCGGTTCCGGCTTGGTGGAAAACGCCACATCAAACTGAGATGGGTAGGGAATGGCAATGAACGTGAAGTACTTGCCGGCAACGCCTGCCCACGCCGGTCTATTGCCGATAATGGACGGTCCGTTATTGTTTACTTTTTCCTGTTTCAATTTACCGTTTGTATAGGTGTAATAATGCCGGTACTCGTATCGCTGATCGAGTTTATCAAATGTGGGACCAAATTGGGGAGCCGATGCCAATGTATAAGATACACCGGAAAAATTAAAGCCCATATTTTGAGAACCTTCCAGAGTAATAGTAAGCTCGAACAGGTACTCATTCGGTCTGAATTCGTAACGTTTTATCAAGCGGAACGTGTTATGCCCGGCATCGTTCATATCGAAATCCTGGTAAAACTCAATGACGTAATCGGAAACACGGCGTACATTGAAAAAGGATGTTAGCGGCGCGGCATTGATATTGCCGAATGCAATAGTAAACGCATGGGATTCTCGGTTTCCGGGCAACACCATTTCCACAAAATCTTCTTTATCGCTGTGTTCCTTGAGTTTGTAGGAAACTATATCGCCGCCGGCATTACTCAATACTACCGTAACAAACCCGTTATCTATGGTTATCCGCTGTTCATGGTCGGGCGCTTCGAGAGTCTCCCCATTTACCACAGGTGCCGTATGCTCCACAGGCGCACCCGGAGTACTACCGGACGGCTGAATGGCGGAAGGTGAATCGCCGGGTATGCCCGGCGATTCACCGGATGTCTGCTCTATCGGAACAGATGCGGCAGGTTGTTGTATAGGGAAAAATATCCCCTGGATAGCGTAGAACGCTACTATTACAACAACTGAAAGAACTACCGCTAATATTGTGTTTTTCTCCACAAGGAGCCTCTTGTCTTATCTAACTTTTAACAGAGGAATTCATTACAATTTCCTCTCCAACCCGTTCTACAGAAACAAACTTACGGTACCGGATCATAACCGCCCACATGAAAAGGATGACAACGAAGTATCCGTTTGAACGCCATAAAACCGCCCCGAAAAAAACCGTACTTTTCTATAGCCATGAATGCATACGCGGAACAAGACGGAATATACCGGCAACACGGTCCCGCATAGGGTGAAATTACGTATTGATAAAAACGTATTAAAAGAAGCGCCGATTTCTGTAACGGCAATTTCAATAATTTACTCACCCGTACTCACAACAACTGTGCATTAGAAAACAACTGTCTTAACTGCTCCATCCGGTTAGAAAAAGTATCCTTACCCACCGGATACACCAACAACGCCAAATCAAACCCCTGCTTAATATCATGCTGTAAATGGCGGTACGTTTCTCTTCCCACCCTGCGGCACCGGTTTCGTTTCACCGCATTGCCGAATTTACGGGAAAAAGTAAACGCTATTCTGTTATGACCTACATTATTCTTTAATACGAATAATTTTGCACCAAAACAAGAACTAACCCTGCCCTCTTTGAATACAACCCCGATTTCTCTGCGACTTTTCAGCCGGCATTCCTGCCTAAATCGCAAATCTTTTTCTTTTTGCCTTATTTCTGAATTTTCTAAATCGTTCACAATTAGTACGGTTTCTTCTCGTCAGAAACCGTCAGTTTAGATCGCCCTTTTGCTCTGCGTCTTTTCAAAATCAATCTGCCCCCACGCGTCTTCATCCTTGCCCGAAATCCAAATTTCCGGTTGCGTTTGACTTTACTGGGCTGATATGTCCTCTTCATGTCTTCTCCTTATAGCTTGAAGTATATGACCCAAATTAGGATACTATTGTAATAAAGATACTCAAAAAGATCAAGGAGGGAAAGCAAAATTTACCTGCTAAAGAATTTTCATCTGGTTGATGAGCATATCGACATGACGGGCAGCGTTGTCCTTGAAAACGGCGTTATAAAAGAAGTTATACCGCAGAACGCCGGCAAACAACCGCCCGCGCAAGTTACCGCCGTTATAGACGGTAAAGGACTGACCTTGCTTCCCGCATTTATCGATCTTCATGCGCATTTTCGTGATCCGGGGTTTCCCGACAAGGAAACGCTTGAATCCGCAAGCCTCGCCGCCCGTGCCGGCGGGTACGGTACCGTTGTCTGCATGGCGAATACCAAGCCGGTCATCGATGCGTTTGAAGCCGTACATTCACTAATCGCACGTTCCGCGGCGTTGGGTCTTATTGACCTGTATCCGGCTATGGCCCTGACAAAAGGCATGGAAGGAAAAGAATTGTCGGATATTAAGCGGGGATTGGCGAAAGAAGCCGGCCGGATGCCCCTCTCCTCTCCTTCTCCGGTACGCATGTTTTCCGAAGACGGCAAGGACGTTCTTGATGACCGTCTCTTTTTTGATGCGTTCACGGCCGCGGCGCGATTCGGCGTGCCGGTGTCCTGCCACTGCGATAACGGCGGCATTGAGGCGGAAGATGCGAAGCGCGCCGGCGAACCGCGCGAAGTGTGGAGCCGCATTGAGGAAAACAACGCGACAGAACGGGCGCTCCGGCTTGGGAACGAAGCGGGGTGCGCGCCGCACATCGCCCATGTATCGGCAAAAGAAGCCGTGGCCCTGATTCGGGAGGCAAAGCGGAAAAGAACGCCGGTTACGTGTGAAGCGACGCCGCACCACATTGCGCGGACCCAAGAAACCGCGGCCCTTTTGGGAAAAGACTCTTTCGGCAGAGTGAATCCGCCGCTGCGTATCGAGGAGGACCGGCGCGCGCTCATCGCCGGTATTGCCGACGGTACTATTGACGCAATAGCAACGGATCATGCGCCGCATACCATGCGGGACAAAGCGGACGGCGCGCCGGGCTTTTCCGGTCTTGAGACGGCATTTGCCGTGTGCCACACGGAATTGGTACGGAAAGGCGTTATCAGCCTGCAAAAATTGTCCTCGCTTATGAGCGCGGCGCCCGCGCGTATACTGGGTTTAGGGGACAGGGGCGCTCTTCGGGAAGGCTTGCGCGCGGATCTCGTTGTTGTCGATACGGAAGCCGCGTGGACGGTCGATCCGGCGCTGTTCAGGTCCAGGGGAAAAAATTCGGCGTTTACCGGCGAAAAGGTGTGGGGGAAAGTACTGGCGACCTGTTGCGGTTGTGGATTTTTGCACCATAAGTAACGCAAAATCCCGATTATCGGGGCCGCGCGAACCTTTGGTTCGTTTGGAGTTTGTCGCGCTGAAGTTACGGACGGTAACGCCCATGATAATGAAAAATGAGCGTTGTAACGGTCATATGGCATAATGGGTGAAGAAAGACAAGTAATCCGTCCGCCCGAAGAAGTCATCAGGCGGTTGTCCCTTGACGTCCCGCCGAATACCCCGGTATCCCCGCGCCGTAGAGAGCGGCAGGCTATCGGTAACTAAGAGTGGCGGGGTGGGGGTGTAGTTTGTATCGGCAGTCGATGCGAGCCGGAGGGCGAAGGTACGCCATGGCGGAGAATGCGGCGAGCAAGGCGATAGATACATAATCTGAGTGCCGGAACGTGGAAGATAGAGGCCGTAGTTCAGCGGAGGAAGCAGCCTGTTCAAAGAGCCGCAAGCGTGGAGTATAAGGGAACGCTGATGGTAGAAGCGTAAAGATTGGCGGGTACTCACGCCTAGAGCGCGTCCACATAACGCAAAAAGATACATGGGCTTATCCGCCATTGGGGCAAGGAAAATAACGGGTTCCGTTCTGACGCCGCTTTGCCGTTTACGCAAAATATCCGACATGCCCCTTTTAGGCATTACAAGAAATCTTTTAACCGCTATAAGATCTCTTGTAATTGCTATAAGAAGTCTTTTATCCGCTATAAGCAGTCTTGTAATCATTACAAGAAATCTTTTATCCGCTATAAGCAGTCTTGTAATCGTTATAGGAAGTCTTGTAATCACTATAAAAAGTCTTTTATCCGCTATAAGCAGTCTTGTAATCACTATAAAAAGTTTTTTATCCGCTATAAGCAGTCTTGTAATCGTTATAGGAAGTCTTGTAATCATTACAAGAAGTCTTTTAGTCGCTATAGGAAGTCTTGTAATCACTATAAGCAGCCTTTTATCCGCTATAAGAAATCTTGTAATCATTACAAGCAGTCTTGTAACCGCTATAAGCAGTCTTTTAATCATTACAAGCAGTCTTGTAACCGCTATAAGCAGTCTTGTAATCATTACAAGAAATCTTTTAATCATTACAAGCAGTTTTGTAATCGCTATAGTAAGTCTTTTAACCGCTATAAGAAATCTTTTAATCATTACAAGCAGTCTTGTAACCGCTATAAGAGCTCTTATATTCACTATAAGAGCTCTTATATTCGCTATAAGAGCTCTTGTAACCGCTATAAGAGCTCTTTTAATCACTATAAGAGCTCTTTTAATCACTATAAGAGCTCTTGTAATGGCTATAATAGCTCTTGTAATCGCTATAAGAAGCATTTTAGCCGGTACAAGAACTCTGCCGGCGCGGATACAAATTCCGTTTGTCATCGTAAAGACGCCCCGGAATTTGCGAAGCTCCTAATGCGCGTTCACACAACACAGAGAGTGGACTTCCCCCCGATATGAAGGACGGTAGGTTAAGCGGTGCCGTAATGTGTTAATGCTGTCGGTATAGCATAGCCGAGCGCCGTATCTCTACGGCGCTTATTATAATACGGTTCCATATACTCAAGAATCGCAACCCTCACCTCCTCTTTCGGATGTCTCCCTTCCGCCTTATCCGCTTCCGCTTTTAACGTCTTAAAAAAACTCTCCGCACAGGCATTGTCCCAACAGTTCCCTTTCCGGCTCATACTC
>JAITAN010000120.1 GCA_031284105.1 Treponema sp.
CAAACCGTGCGCCCCACGGGGCATTAATACGCCCGTACGGGGAATACACGAAAATTAGACAATACGCGCCGTTCATTATGGCGACGACTTTGAAACACGATTTTGCCCTGTTCATGCGAAATACTCTATCACGGAACGTAAAAGTTGTCAAGCGTTAATTGTTGGGTTTTTTCATTATTTTTTCCCTGTTTTCAGCGGTGCGGTGCGGGTCGCGGGCACGGCTCCGCGGGGCAATACGGCCCACGCCGCCCGCCTAGCGGCTCCTGCCCCTGATTACGGCTAATGCAATCTCATGTTCGGCGCGAATTTTCATGGTATCTTTTTTCCCTTCCAGCGAATCATCGGGCAGCGGAAAGATAATTTTTGAATCCGCGGGTTCTTCCAGAAATAAATTTAACGCTTCTTCACAGTTTTTATATAACTCCTCCGGATTATCCGCTTGGGTAATACAACCGTCCAATTCCAGACATTCAGCCCAAAATCCATCCTTTTCCCTGTGTATCTTAAAGTGGTATGTCATCATTTTTCTCCTTACACCGCCTAATCGCTTAAACAACGCTTGTTCCAGACCTTTCTTCAATTCTTTATGCATAGGTATCGTTTCACGTAAATCCCTTTTCCCAACCTTTACATGCGAACCCTTTTGAGAAACTTCAACCCAGCCAGCCTTTTTAAATCGCCGGAGCATTTCTTTACCACTTAACGGCATATTGCATAATACCAAACTTATTTGGTTTTATCAATATTCTCTGCGGTTTTTATAACGTTATGCAAAACGGATTTCGCATAACGCCGTTGATTCAAAGGCGCGTTTGCCTGAACCGGATCTGGAAGAAGCCGTGCTTAATTAAAAATTTAAGAATTTAAAAACTAAAAAAATTGAAAGGTTGAAAAATATGAAAGAACAATCCGTTTCATTAGCCGTTGACATTTTTTTTGTATGTACCGCTTGGTACTGCTTGACAAGATTTTTTTATTTCGCTACTATGTATACATACATGTCGATGATAGGGTAAAAGGGTCGCGGATGACCCTTTTTTTTATATGCTTGTTGGAGGGAAGGTGCAGTTTACGCCGAGGAAACCGGATGCTTTGTTTGATGTATTGACGCCTGTTGTTCGCGGGCTTGATATGACGCTGATCGAGACGGTCGTCTCTCAGCATAGGGGAAGCGTGCACATTAGGATCGTGGTGTATAAAGACGGCGTTGTCGGTATTGACGACTGCTCAAAGGTTCATCGCGCGGTAGTGCCGCGGCTGGACTTGGCCTTTCCGCAAGCGGACTATTCGGTGGAAGTTTCTTCTCCGGGTATAGAGCGTCTCTTCAAAGATGCGTCTGAATTCGCCCTGTTTATTGGACGGGGCGTCCGGTGTTACCGGAAAGATATTTCCGAATGGACCGGCGGCATACTCGAGTCGGCCGATGAAAAACAAATAACGCTTGAAACCGGCCATGGAACGGTATCTTTACTATACGACATTATCGCAAAAGCGAAACTAGATAAATCTTATGAAGTCTATTCAAAAGAATAGGCAAAGGGGGAGGTCTTGGAAATAGATATATCGGAAGCGGTTAATCAGCTTATGCAGGAACGTAATATGTCCGAGGAACATATCCGCAGGACTATTGAAGATACCCTTTTGGTCGCGTACCGCAGGCGTTATAAAATACCTGAAAAGATGAAGGAGCGCGTCAATGGAAAAGAAATATCCGTGCCGGCTCCTATCAACGCCGTCATACGGTTCAGCGATGACAAAAAAGTTTCAATTTTCGCCAAGAAAAAGATTGTCGATGCGGAAGAAGACGGTATCAGCAGCCCGGTTTTTGAGATAGATTTGGAGGACGCCCGCAAACTCAATCCCGATGCGGAAGTTGGAGATGAAATACTTATACCGGTGGATACTAGAAACTTTAATCGAGGTTCCATTAGAGATGCCAAGCAGACCATACTGCGTTCAATACGGAACATTCAGAACACCAGCCTTTACGATGGATACAAGAGCAAAGTCGGGGAAATTATCATTGGGTACTATCAACGGGAACGGAGCGGCGATATTTATGTCGATCTTGGAAAAGTCGAGGGTTTTCTGCCGAAACGGAACCAGTCCCCGCGTGAATATTTCCGCGTGAATGATCGTATCAAGGCGATGATTACCGACGTCCGCAAGACGCCCGCCGGCATTGAAATCGTCCTCTCAAGGGTGCATCCCGATTTTGTACGCGCCGTTCTCACGCTTGAGGTGCCCGAAGTCTACGATAAGACGGTCGGAATTCACCGCGTGGTCCGCCACCCCGGCTACCGTACCAAGATAGCGGTTTTTTCTACAAGGGAAGACGTGGATCCGGTTGGAGCCTGCGTGGGTCTTAAAGGCGTACGTACTCAGGCCATCATCAAAGAGCTGGAAGGGGAAAAAGTTGACATTCTTAAATACGATACGGATCCGTGCAACTTTATTAAAAACGCCCTGTCGCCGGCGGTTATCGCGGATGTTATTATCCTTGACGAAAACAAGCGGCAGGCCCTTGCGGTGGTAGACGATTCTCAACTGCCGCTTGCCATCGGAAAACAGGGCAACAACGTAAAGCTGGCCAATAAACTGGTTGACTGGAGCATTGATGTAAAAACAAAATCCCAGTTTGCGGAAATGGATATCACCACTGCGTCAAGGCGCGCGGTTTCCGAATTGTTCGTGGAAGCCGAAGAATACGCGCGCATTTCGGAACTTCCGGGCGTTGATGCGGAGGTCGCTGAAATACTCAAGAAGAATAACGCTGATTTTATCGAAGATTTTATCAGACTCACTTCCGAACAGCTTATGGAAATGGAGATAAAGCCCGACCAGCTTGATACCTTGCGTAAACTCATAGAAGAATACGTAGATATTATTGAAGAAGAGGAACCTGTAGCGGAAGCGGCTTTAGCCGCCGAACCGGAACCGATCTCTGAAGCGATTGAAGACATTGAAGAAGAATACGAATGTCCCGAATGCGGCGCTAAAATAACCCTCGATATGACTAATTGTCCGAATTGCGGGGTTGGATTAAGTTTTGAGTACGAAGAGATATGAGTTTCTTCATGGAACAGAGGCAGTTCCAAAATGTCGGATTTTGGAACTGCAACGTTGAACGTCGCGGTTTTGCAAGGCTTTTAGCCTGAAAAACCGCAAGAGTTGGGTACAAAACAATCGATTTTTGGAACCGACTCAACAGATTAAAGGTGGAATATGGCTGAGGAATTAGAAAATATAAGCCCAAAAGCGGAACTTATTAAACAGGCTCACCCCAAACGTGAAATGGAAGCTGCGGAAGAATCCGCAACGGCGCCGGCGGCGCCTGTGGAAAAATCCGGCGATAAAACCGGTACGCCGTCTTCCGAGAAACCCGTTGCCCCTGAGCCGGGCAAACGGCGTAAAGTGATTGTGGTAAAGGCGACTAAACCGCCTGCGACTCAGACGAATGCGACGGTACCTACCGGTACGGCCGCGCAGGGGGCGGCTCCGGTTCCAATAGGGCAGAACAAAAAACTTCAGCCGAAGATCGTTGTTACTACGATCCGTAATACCGGCGGAGCGGCAGCCGTTACTACGGTCAAAGAAGTAAAAGACAAAAATGAACAAATCGAGCCGCAGCCTGTAGTTGAAGAAGCGAAAAGTACGGCGGAGCCTCTTCCTATAATAGGCGGAAACGCTGAAAAAGAAGAGATTCCCATCGTTGAGCAGCCTCCTATGCCCCTGAGCGCGCTTGCAACAAACGCGCCTGCAACGAGTGCGCCTGCCGCGAGCGCGCCTGCAGCGGGCGGTACGCAGGAGATGCAAGAAAAACCCGCCGGATTGAAAGAGGTAGCTACCTTTCAGATATCCCAGCGCCCCCATGTGGTGGCAGGACGGGTCGGCGGGCGGCAGGTCGGACCCCGC
>JAITAN010000174.1 GCA_031284105.1 Treponema sp.
CAAATAAAAAATATAGGTTTTTCTTTTCATGGCATTCACAATGAATTTATAAAACTTCTTGATGTCTATGACTGGGATTTTTGTCAGATACAATATAATTATATAAACATAAACTATCAGGCAGGTATGACGGGATTGAAGAAGGCGGCGGATAAAGGTTTGTCCGTTATAATTATGGAACCTTTATTGGGAGGAAAGCTCGCAAACGGATTGCCCGGAAAAGCCCTTAATATATTCAAATCGGAACATGGTTCATTAACACCGGCGGCATGGGCATTGAGATGGGTATGGAACCAAAAGGAAGTTACCGTTGTTTTATCCGGTATGAATGAAATGGCGCAACTTGAGGAAAATATTGAAACGGCAAAGAATGCCATCCCCGGTATGTTGACGGAAGCGGAGATCGAAGTATACGAATCGGTACTAAAAATAATTAATGCCTCGTATAAAATACCCTGTACCGGTTGTAATTATTGTATGCCTTGTCCGCAAAATGTAAATATTCCGGCATGTTTTGCGGCATATAACGTATCTTATACCGTTGGTTTGATTTCTGGTTTTCAACAATATATAACAAGTACCGGAGCAACCGATCCAAGAAAAAATTATGCCGCAAGCAAGTGCAAGGAATGTGGAAAATGTGAAAAGAAATGTCCTCAGCATATTCCAATAATAAAATCGTTAAGAAATGTTGCAAAAAGAATGGAACCATTTTGGTATAAAACCGCATTGAATATATTTATCAAATTAAGGGGTTAAATAATAGGTACGCCCGGCGTCCATGCCGGGGCGTGCGCCGTCAGTCGGCGATTCGGGGTTCCGACGGGTGATTGAGGGAGCGGGGGTGGTTGCTTGGGGTAAAGCTCCGCCGCTTTCGCGGGCAGGTCATCTGTGCGGCGGGGCGGGGCGTATATACCGTAGTTAGGCGAAATTGCCGCAAACGTTGTTAATAAAATATTTGAAAATATTGACAAAAAAATAATATAGAATATACTAAGGCATTATGTGGATTGTATATGCACTACTATCCGCCTTTTTTGCGGGATTAACCTCAATTTTGGCAAAAATTGGTATTGGAAATATAAATTCAAATCTGGCTACAGCAATACGAACTATTGTAGTTTTAATTATGTCTTGGACTATTGTTTTTGTAACTGGAAAACATAATGGTATTGTAAATATTGGATATAAAAATTTACTCTTTTTAATATTGTCTGGAATAGCGACCGGATTGTCATGGCTTTGTTATTATAGAGCCTTACAGATCGGTGAGGCATCAAGAGTTATACCAATAGATAAATTTAGTTTGGTAATTGGAATGGTATTGGCATCTATTGTGTTAAGAGAAACAATAACAGTTAAAACAATTATTGGAGGAGCTTTAATCACAATTGGTACATTTGTTTTAATATTTTGATGGGAAAGAAACAGTGCCCATCTGTTTTATGTATACACAAAAATATTTGATGAATATAAGAATGGTATTAATAAAAGAATATTGTGAAATACGGCAACGTCGCATAAAACAGATCGGTATGCGATCCGCCGCATACAACTAGAACGTTAGACGACATTGGGGCTAAAATTCTTTGAAGATATTGGAATTCCCCCCATGTGATGACCGTAGGTCAGGCTTACCTTGCAATGTGTTGCCGCTATTGGCATAGCATATCCGAGCGCCGAATGTCTACGCCGCTTATTATGATACGGTTCGATATACTCAAGAATCGCAACCCTCACCTCCTCTTTGATGCGCCTCCCTTCCCGTATCGCCCCGGCGTGCTTCACATATCCGGCTGATGAGCTTCATCAACTCCCGATCCGTCTGCTCGCGCCCGCCGAGTTTCCTTTCACGCTCCTTTGATCATGGCTTAACGTCCTATCCTTTCAATCGGTGGAGGTTCATATTAATGGGTTTGTTTGATTGACACCGGTCATTGAATTGGCGTTATGCCAACGGGTAATAAGAACTATATCTTGACTTTTTCTTACGAGCGTTCCGTTTCCGCAACGCTCGCGGCATCCTTATTTCTCCTTGCTGTCCTTGCTCTCTTTTGGATACTCTATGCGCGAATGATAGTAGCTTGCCAGTACGCGGACAAATGCCTTTTTAATGATTTCCAAATCCCGGAATGTGAGTTCCGATTCGGCAAGCTGTCCATGTTCAAGCTTGCGATTGATAAGCGTTTGGATGAATTCTTCGATTTTTGTCGCGGTTTTCTTCTCAAGCGTCCGCACCGCGGCTTCTGCCGTATCGGCAAGCATGACTACCGCGGATTCCCGCGAGCGCGGGGGATTGCCCGGATAGGAAAAATCCTCAATACTCACCTCCGTTTCCTGTTCAAGCGCCTTGTGGTAAAAAAATTGTATGACCGAATTCCCGTGATGTTCCGCGATGATGTCTATAACTTTCCTGGGCAGTTTCATGTTACGCCCCTTTTCAATACCGAGTTTAACATGGCTGCGCAAAATAGTCGCGGACAGGCGCGGCGGAATCTCGTCGTGTTTATTATGACCGGACTGGTTTTCCACAAAGTACTCAGGCTGCTCCATTTTGCCTATATCGTGATAATACGCGCCGACCCGCGCAAGAAGGGAATTCGCCCCGATTTCTTGACACGCGGCTTCGGCAAGCTGCGCCACCATGAACGAATGGCTATAAGTACCGGGCGCTATGGTAAAAAGCCGCCTTATGATGGGCGCGTTCAAATCGGACAACTCAATGAGCCTGAATGTAGTCGCCGCGTTAAGCCCGCTTTCCAGAAGCGGCAGAATGCCCAAAACGAGTATACCGGATGCCATGCCGTTAAGCGCAGCCCAGAATAGCAGCGCAGGGTAGTCTTTTGCCGGTAAATGTTGAATAAGCATCACCGCGATAACCGTAACGCAGTTTGCCGCGGCGATAAAGATGCCGGCTTTCACCAGATCCATGCGGCGTTCGGCGTTATTCAAGGTGCAGGAACCCACAAGACCCGACACAAGAGCTATAATATATGCCGGCATATCAAAAGAACCGGTAAGAAAGCTCACCAGAGGCAGCGCAAACGCCCACGCAAAGGCAAGATAGGAGCCTATCAGGATGGAAGGCAGCATGATCACCAATGCCGTAGGAAGCAGGAGCGAAATAGGAAAGAAGCCGTTATTAAATGGCAGCGTTTTCGCCAGCGTCGCCCCGATGACGTACAGACTCGTAAGCGCGGTAAGCAAGTAAATCTCACTGTCGCTCAAACGCCGCCCTATGAGTCTAGCGTTCCCGATAAAAATAAAAAGGGCGTAGAGCATAAGAAAGAGGAAAATCTGTCCTACTATACCAGGAAAATCATTTTCGGACAAAGCGGAACTCAACGCATTTAAGGAAACCATGTCTTCTTCTTTTACGATAAATCCCTTCTTTATGATCCGTTGTCCCCGCTCAATATGAATGAGAGCCGGCTTGACGTGCGCGGCCGCTTCTTGTACCCGTTCCTCGGTATCTGTTTTTGAGAAAAATAGGTTTTCCAGAAAGAAATGTTTTAGCAGATCGTAGCCGATGCTCTTGAGCGTGGCGGACGCGGCGGATTCGAGGTACTTACCCATGTGGTCGATTAGATTAGCCGGCGTAACGATGCCGGCGAAATTCACCTGTTTCTTGTCGATAGAGGAACCTGAATGCCGCAATACCTCAACCGTGATAGGGTTGTACCTGCTAAGCTCGTTTCTCGGCAGAGAGAAAATCCCCCCTTCCATGAAATGAATAAGGACTTTCTTCGCGTCTGAAAGTATTTGACTCCGGTCAAGGCTCTGGAAAAGGGTATCCAATGTTTCTGCGGGAAATACATCGGGGAATTCCGAATAGATCAGCATACGGAAATCTTCGGAAGCGGGTTCTTCATCTATGGTATTCTTTTCAAAAAAATCGTAACATAAGGAAACAAAACGGTCATAATTCCGTTCGGCTTCAAGGTTCTTTTCGCTTTCATAGAGGAAAACCGCAGACACAAGGCGTTTCTGATCTTCAATGAGCCGATTTGTCGCATCTTCATCTATGTAAGAAACCGGTTTTATCGCTATCACATCATGTTCCGCGACTTTTCCAACTTCAAATTCACTTAAATTGCCGATACCGGTATGAGAATTCGCCGAATTTATCACCACGCTCGCCGAAAGCAGCAATGCAGCAACCGTGGCAATCGCCGGACCGCGGCGGATATTTGCATCCTTGATCCATTTAAGCATAACGTTAATGCATATTTCTCGCAGATTAAATTTATTTTTCGTTGTCATAAGCTTGTATTATCTTCTTAATAAGAAGATTACGGACAACATCCGTTGTATGGAGGTAGGAAAAATGTATCCCTTCAACGTTTTTGAGCAGGGAAACCGCATGAATCAACCCGGAATCGACTCGTTTCGGCAGATCGACTTGGGTTATATCTCCGGTGATAATGGAACGCGATCCCTGTCCAAGCCGCGTCAGAAACATCTTCATCTGTTCTTTGGTGGTATTCTGCGCCTCATCAAGGATAACGATGCTGTCGTTGAGACTCCTTCCCCGCATGTATGCAAGGGGCGCTATCTCTATGGCCCCGGTATCTTCAAGCCGGCGAATGACTTCAAACGGCACAAGGGACTCCATCGCATCGTACAGAGGGCGCAAATAGGGGTTTATCTTCTGTATGAGATCGCCGGGCAAAAATCCAAGGCTCTCTCCTGCTTCCACCACCGGACGCGTCAGCGCCAGCTTCCTCACCTTCTTCGATAGGAGGAGGCGGAGCGCCTCGGCAACGGCGAGGTACGTCTTACCGGTACCTGCGGGTCCTATACAGAAACTGACATCGCATGAACGCATCCCCTGTATGTACCGGGCCTGATTCCCGCTCCTCGGGTACACGCGGCGGAATCCGCTTGGAATATGGATAACCGCTTCCCGTATGGGATCGCGTTCCGGCGCGGCCGCCTCCATGGTTCCGGCGAGCGCCTTAACGTAATCGCTTGAAGGGCTTTCACCGGAACGCGCTGCAACAACGAGGCTGTCTATCACCGCTTTGAACCGCGCAACGGCTTCTTCACCGGTATGCTCCATGCGTATCTCATTGCCGCGTGCAAACACCCTGCCGCCTAATTCCGCCTCAATCGTTCTCAGATTGCCGTCATTCACGCCGCACACCCTCGATAAAATATCCTGATTATCAAGAACAACGATCATTTCCAAATTTTCCAAATCTTCCCAATTTTCCAAAAAGTTTAGAAAACCTCCCTCTCTATATCCGTTATATCCAGTGTAACTGCTTATTGTATAAGTAGTCAAGTAGGATACGCCATCGAGCGCGCGCTTCGGGTTGCCGGCTGAACTCGCTGCAAGTCCGGCTTGAAACGTCCGCCCCGCCGGAAGGCCGAAGGCGCCCCTGCCCCCGGCGCGGCCGGCAAAAGGGGCGTATACAATGGAAGCGGGTTGACAAAATGATATACGTGCGATAAATTATATTGCGTAAAATTAAGTTTCAATAAATTGAATGGAGGATTTCAATGTCGGTTTATGATTTCAGTTATGTGTCTATTGAGGGCAAGCCTGTTGCGATGGGTGAATATCAAGGCAAAGTCCTGCTCATTGTCAATACGGCGAGCAAATGCGGGTTTACGCCGCAGTACAAGGGGCTTGAGGAGCTGTATACCAGGTATAAGGGGAACGGTTTCGCCGTTATTGGGTTTCCGTGCAACCAATTCGGCGAACAGGAGCCGGGTTCGGAGGGCGAGATTGCCGGCTTTTGCGCCGTGCGTTACGGCGTGGATTTTCCGCTGTCTGGAAAAGTAGCCGTGCGCGGGGACGCCGCACACCCTCTTTTCAAATACCTTACCACGCAGAAGGGCTTTGAGGGCTTAGGCTCCGGCTTAGAAGCGGCGGCGCTGTCCGTGATGTTCAAAAAAATGTACAAGGACGGATACGATGACAATCAGATCAAATGGAATTTCACCAAATTCCTTGTTGATAAAAACGGGGCTGTTGTCGGCCGGTATGAACCGCCGGTTAAACCCAAAACGATAGCGTCCGCTATCGAAAAACTTTTTTAAGAGGAGATAGTATATGAATGCGGTTATCTATGTATCAAAGAGCGGGAACACGAAGAAGCTCGCGAATGCAATCGCGAAGGGCGCGGGGGTAAAAGCCCAATCCGCCGCTAATGCGGTGAATTTGACGCAAGCTGAGATTTTGTTTATCGGCGGTTCAATTTACTGCGGGAGGATAAGCGGCGTTCTCCGTAAATTCTTGCAAAATCTTGATCAGAAACAGGCGGCAAAAGTAGTGGTCTTTGGAACATCGGCAAGCGGTAAAAGCATACGCGCCGAAGTAACGTCAATCCTTGAACCTAAAGGCATTCCTGTTGCTGAGGAAAGTTTTCATTGCAAAGGTTCTTTCTTATGCGTTAATCTTGGACGTCCCAATGCTGACGATTTGGCGCAAGCAGAGGATTTCGCTAAACGGACTGGTAAGGGCGGCCTATGAATGCCGAAATATTAAAGCTGGAAAATCAGCTTTGTTTTCCACTTTATGCCGCCGCCAAGGCAATGGTTAAAAAATACACGCCGTTCCTGAATGAGATCGGACTGACCTATACGCAGTATATAGCCATGATGGTCATGTGGGAAAGAGAAACAATTAGCGTCAAGAGGCTTGGAAAATATCTGTATTTGGATTCGGGAACGCTGACGCCTCTCTTGAAGCGGCTGGAAAGTAAAAAACTCATTTCACGGGCCCGCGCAACTGGAGGGGATGAGCGTTTGGTTTATATTACGATCACACCGGAGGGGACGCGGTTGAAAAAAAAGGCTGTTCAAGTTCCTGAAAAAATGAGCAAGTGCCTTTCTTTAGAACCGAAAGAAGCGCAAACCCTGTATACACTGCTCCATAAATTGTTGGGCCAGCTTGAAGGTACGGAGGATTGTAATTGACTGGGTAGACGATGTTTTCAGTCCGCTACGGTTATAGCCGTGGGAGCAAAAACGTTCAAAATGCCGTTTTTGGCGGCTTTTGATATATATTTTTTCTCACTAGTGTCCAAAATAGAATAAGGAGTAATTGAAAAACCTCAACTCCTCGTATAGAATGATGAAGTTACCACACTAAATCACCTAAAAAAGGAGTTTGAGGCATGAATAAGCTTAACCCAATCCTG
>JAITAN010000157.1 GCA_031284105.1 Treponema sp.
TTGCTTCAACCGTTGTTGTTTTGAAAGATTCCCCGCACTCTTTTTAGAAAATCCCTCCAACAATTCATTTCCGGCGGTTTCTCTATAGTTCCATTGCCGCGCACGGGGCGGATACGCAAAGCGCAGGTTTGCAGCCCTGCAAAACCGCGGGCGGAGTGCGGCGCGGGAAGGAGCGGCGTTCCTACAACATAGCGCGTTTCATATCCCCCGCCCGCTGCATACAATATTCTCAAAGCGTTCCGTTCCAAGGCGCGCGCTCATTCTTGGTTCCTTCTGTGGAAAATCTCTCCCAAATTGAGACGGTATCGGCTGAACTTGACTCTCGCTTATTTCTGCAAAAAGGGAAACGCCCCCAATTAAAAATCCCCGCGGCTCTGCCGCGGGGTATTGTAAGATTGTTGTTTGCAAACCAGAATTCCCCTCCCCATAACCTTCCTTTCACTTCAGGATGCTTCTTGAATATTTCTTTCGCCCTTATACTTTTTATCGTCCTTGCTATCTTCGATGGACCGTATGCCGGCGCCGACGGTACCGGAACATGCACATACTCCCCTTCTGTACCTATCTCTAAAAATTTTATCTCGTATCTTTTCTCTATCTCTTTACCTGTCTCTTTCAGCGTATTATCCGCTTCTTCGCTCATTACTACTCGTCTATATTTTGCCGGTCATACTATATGATATATCAATACCGATTGTGCGCTTTGTGTATATATTCGCTCATTATTTCATCATATCATCTTTCGCTTCCCTTTTCCCCGCCTACGCTCCCTCGAAGGAACGTCCGGCCTTTACGGACCGGACCTCCGCCTCAAAAGCCGCGAGCCGCTCTTTCTGTAAGGGATGACCGCAACCATGACGCCGCCCCACAGCCCCTTCTTTCCCGACCCGCTCTTCCGGCGCGCGGCAGGCTCCGAGCGCGGCAAATCGCCCGCCTTCAAAGACGCACGCTCCGCCATACCCCACGCGCACGCCCGCCCGCGTACATGCGTGGGCGTGCCCCTGATCGCCGCGCGTTCATCCCGAAACTTGGTACGCGCGGCACGCGGGTGCGGCGCGGCCGCCTCGATTTCGGGAACCGCTGCCGGCGCGGGATGCGGCGCGGGCGCGGCGCCGCGGCCCGGTATCCTCAAGGCTTCCCGGCCGTTGCCGGTCATCGCGTCGTTGTTCCGTACGTTGTTCCTCATAAACGCCTCCTCCGCGTGAACAAGCGGCGCGTTCTTTTCATTTTTCGCCCGCGCGTCCGGCTTGGCGCAGGGCGCGGTTCGGCGCAGCTCGCGGAGGGTTTTCATCTCGGTATGCAGGGGTTGAATCCCCGCGCGCTTGTCTTCCGGCAGGTTTCATTCGACGTTGCGGGCCGCGGGCGCGGCGGTACGGATGCCGCGCCGCGCCGCAAAGTCCGCTTCCTTATCGGGCGCGCGGCTCATACGCGCCTCCTTTTATGAGGATTATATATGCCGTTAGCCGGCATGATACCGGTCTTATTCGATGGTATACGAGTCTTCCCCGACGGAGTAGCGTCCTTCCCCGGCCGGGTAAGAGTCTTCCCCGACGGGGGAACGTCCTTCCCCGGCCGGGGAACGGTCTTCCCCGACGGGGGAACGTCCTTCCCCGGCCGGGGAACGGTCTTCCCCGATGGAGTAGCGTCCTTCCCCGGCCGGGTAACGGTCTTCCCCGACGGAGTAACGGTCTTCCCCGGCCGGGTAAGAGTCTTCCCCGATGGGGGAACGTCCCTCCCCGGCCGGGTAACGGTCTTCCCCGACGGGACGGCCGCGCGGCGCACCCGCGGACGATGTATGCCCGTCTTACGCGCGTCTTTGTATGAACCGTCCGTCGTCTTGTGCGGTTGTTTGTAATGTTCTACCGTCTCCGGTGATTTGATACGGTTTGTTATCACGTACTCATTTCCTTGTTTGCGTACCGCGCTTATGAAATAGCCATCCGTCCAACATTCTCCTCCCCATAGCTTCTTCTTTACTTTCGGATGTTTCGCACATATTTCTCTTGCAATTACGCTTTTTATCGCCGGTACTATCTTTGCCGGACTATATGCAGGAACCGGTTGTACCAGAAAATGCAGGGGATCCCCTTCTGTCCCTCGCTCCAAAAATTGTATTGCATACTTCTTGCCGGTTTCTTCATACGCTTCTTGCGGCGTTGTATCCGCTTCTTCGCTGCCGGCTGTGCGTCCGTATTTTGCCGGAGATACGATGCGCCATAACAATACCGATACGGTGCGGCATTCTTGTATGTATTCACTCATTCCCGCATTTCATCGCCGTTTTATTTGTTTTTAACCGCCCCAAGGGACCGGGTATTTACCCCCAAGGGAATAAACCGGTTAAAGCGCGGGATGAGCGCGCCAAAGCGGAACGGGAGATCGCCCGTAACCCTCAGAAAGTTATCGCCGCCTTTGAACAACCGGAAATTAGCCCTAGACAGGTTGTTGAACTGTACCGGCATGATGATGTTCTACCGGAACGTAAGGAACATCTCGGCCGCCGGGGGCAGGCCGGCGCTGCCGTAATATTTTATCAAAACCGGTTGAGGACGCATCAACACTTTGAACTTGCCGGTCTTGTACCGCAATATAGCGGGAAGGGCGGCGCAGGCGCATCATTGACGCAAGACCAAAAGAACCTCCTTGAGTATCTGTATCCGGGCACAGCAAAACCGTCCATTTTTTCCGGCGGTATCGCTGAAACGGAATCCGGTTCATCCGGCTCACGGCGTTTCGAGGGATGTGCCCCCGCTATGACAAGCTTGCCCGTATGGTTACCGCGTGTATCTATTTCTCTGTATTTGTACAGCCTTGCGTTGTGGGAACACGCCGTACCCGTACCATATACGGGACGTTCCCGCAGACTCCGGTTTAAGAGCATGGCGGAGCCATTCGCATAATTTTCCGCTTGTATCTTTTGAAGACACTATATATAATAGTAAACAAATCTTTTTTTTATCGAGGAAAACATGTCCGAGAAAAACATGATCATGATCGACGGAAACACCGCAGCCGGGCAGGTCGCCCACGCTCTGAGTGAAGTAATCGCCATTTATCCGATTACCCCGTCAAGCCCCATGGGAGAAGTCGCCGATGAACTTTCTGCCCAGGGACGGAAAAATCTGTGGGGAACCATCCCGCAGGTTGTTGAAATGCAGTCTGAAGCCGGAGCGGCCGGCGCCGTTCACGGCGCGTTGACGACCGGCGCCCTTTCTTCTACGTTCACCGCATCTCAAGGGTTGCTCTTGATGATCCCCAATATGTACAAGATCGCGGGTGAACTGACCTCAACCGTGTTCCATATCGCGGCGCGCGCCATCGCGGCAAGTTCGCTCTCCATTTTCGGCGACCATCAGGATGTGATGGCGTGCCGGCAGACGGGCTGGGCGATGCTGGCGTCAAACAGCGTGCAGGAAGTCATGGATATGGCGACCATTGCCCACTCGTCAACGCTCCGCTCCCGCGTACCGTTTCTTCACTTCTTTGACGGATTCCGCACTTCCCACGAATTGCAGAAAGTTGAAGAGGTGTCCCAAGAAACCATGAAGGCGCTGATAAGCGATGCCCTCGTGCAGGAACACCGGAAGCGCGGACTCACGCCCGAAAAACCCGCTATCCGCGGTACGGCGCAGAATCCCGACACCTATTTCCAGAGCCGTGAAGGCGTGAATAAGTACTACCTTGCGACGCCGGCGATTGTTCAAGCCGAAATGGACCGGTTCGCCAAACTTACCGGCAGACAGTACCATTTGTTCGACTATTTCGGCGCGAAAGACGCGGAGAAGGTCATTATTATTATGGGGTCCGGCGCGGAAACCTGTGAGGAAACCGTTGAGTATCTCGAATCAAAGGGTGAAAAAGTCGGCGTATTGAAAGTCCGCCTCTACCGCCCCTTTGACGCGAAGCTCTTTGTAAAAGCCCTGCCCGCTACGGTAACGGCAATCGCGGCGCTCGACCGTACCAAAGAACCCGGCGCTCTTGGAGAGCCGCTTTACGAAGACGTGGTTACCGCCATTGAGGAAATGCTCGGCGCGGGCGAAACGCCGTTCAAAGCCCAGCCGCTCATTCTCGGCGGACGCTACGGGCTCGGTTCAAAGGAATTCACGCCCGCTCAAGTAAAAGCCGTGTTTGACAACCTTTCCGGTAAAAAGATCGGCAACTTTGCGGTCGGTATTGAAGACGACGTGCTGGGCAAGAGCCTTCCCTATGACGAGCATTTTGTGCTTACCGAAGAAGGCATGAACGAGGCGATGTTCTACGGGCTCGGTTCGGACGGAACGGTCGGCGCGAACAAGAACTCCATCAAGATCATCGGAGACGCGAAACCGGAACTTTCGGCTCAAGCCTACTTCTCCTATGACTCAAAGAAATCGGGCGGCTTTACCGTGTCCCACCTCAGGTTCGGCAAGAAAGCCATCCGCAGACCCTACCTCATCACCAAAGCCGACTTCCTCGCGTGTCATAAATTCTCCTATATGGAGACCTACGATATGCTCGCTTACGCGAAAGACGGCGGCACCTTCCTCCTCAACAGCCCGTTCAGCGCGGCGGACGTGTGGAAGGAAATCCCGGTGGAAGCGCAAAAGCGCATCATCGACAAGAAACTCAAGTTCTACGTGATCGACGCGGCGAACATAGCGCTCAAAGCCGGCATGGGCAACCGTATCAACACGGTCATGCAGACGGCTTACTTCAAGATTTCAGGCGTACTGGGGGAAGCCCAAGCCGTTGAATATATGAAGAAATTCATCAAAAAGTCCTACGGCAAGAAAGGCGATGATGTTGTCCGGAAGAACTACACGACGGTCGATATGGCGCTCGATGCGGTAGAAGAAGTGAAGTACGCTTCCATTGAGGGCGATCTCCATATCAAAAAGCCGTTCGTTACGGCCAAGGATCCGTGGATTCAAGAAGTACTCGGTACCATGTCCATTCAAGAGGGCGATAAACTGCCCGTGTCGAAACTTCCCGAAGACGGCACATTCCCCACGGCCACGACCCAGTACGAGAAACGCGGCGTCGCGGAGCGTGTTCCCGAATGGCATCCCGAAAACTGCATCCAGTGCGGCAAATGTTCGTTTGTGTGTTCCCATGCATGTATTCGCATGAAGTACATTACGGACGAGCTTTCCGCGAAAGCGCCCGCGGGATTCAAAACCGCGGATATTAAACCGAAACCGGAAGCGGGCAAAAAGGTCGCCCTGATGATTTCGGCGGAAGACTGCATGGACTGCGGTCTCTGCATCAACGCGTGTCCGGTCAACGCAAGGGCGGCGGAGCCCGCAAAGAAGGCGCTGGCGTTCAGGCCCTATGCGGACGATCCGGCGTATCACGCGGAACAGGTTGCGGCGTGGGACTATTTCTTGAGTCTCCCTGAAACCGATCCTACGACGCTGAACCTCGGAACCTTCAAGGGCCTTGCGTTCAAACGCCCGCTCTTTGAATTCTCCGGCGCGTGCGGCGGCTGCGGCGAAACGCCCTATGTAAAACTCCTCTCCCAGCTTTTCGGCGACCGCGCGATCATCGCCAACGCCACCGGCTGTTCTTCGATATACGGCGGGAATTTGCCCACCACGCCCTACGCCCGGCGCATTGACGGACGCGGACCCGTATGGTCAAACAGCCTGTTTGAAGACGCCGCGGAATTCGGCTACGGTATGCGGCTCACCAGCGATAAACTCGCGGAGCATGTCCGCGAAGTCGCGGTACAAGCCAAATCAGAAGGCATCGAACCCGCGGTTATCGATAGGCTGCTCGCCAACGCGCAGAAAGATGATGCGGAAATTGAGGCTCAGCGCAGGGATGTAGACGCGCTCAAAGCCGCGCTTGCCGGCAGTTCAAACGAAACCGCGAAACGCCTCCTCTCGCTTGCGGATCACTTCATCACACGTTCCGTGTGGATTCTCGGCGGGGACGGCTGGGCTTACGACATCGGTTTCGGCGGTCTCGATCACGTTATCGCGTCGGGGCGCAACGTGAACATTCTGTGTATGGATACCGAGCTATACTCCAATACCGGCGGTCAGATGAGCAAGGCGACGCCCATCGGCGCCATCGCCAAGTTCGCCGCGGCCGGTAAAGAAATAACCAAGAAGGATCTGGGCGCCATCGCCATGAGTTACGGGTATGTGTATGTCGCGAAGATCGCCCTCGGCGCGAATGAGGCGCAAACAATTAAAGCGTTCCGTGAAGCGGAAGCCTATGACGGGCCTTCAATCATCATTGCGTATTCCCACTGCATCAACCATGGCATCGATATGTCCAAGGGGCTTGACCAGCAGAAAGGCGCGGTAACCTCCGGCTTATGGCCCCTCTACCGCTACGATCCGAGGCTTAAAGATCAGGGAAAGAACCCCTTCCAGCTTGACTCCAAGGACCCGACCTCTGCTATTGAAGATTTTATGTATAAAGAAGTGCGCTTCAAGAGTCTGAAAGCGGC
>JAITAN010000041.1 GCA_031284105.1 Treponema sp.
GGCCGGCTGACCGCGTGCGGTCAGGGCGGCTGACCGCGGGCGCGCCGGACGTACAGATTGGCGGGACGTACGGCGTATTCGGGGCGAAAATAAAGCGGGCCATTTCAGGCGCACGCCGGGGATAACGGCGTATTCTTTTTAAGATAAAGGGGTTGTATGGGGGCATTTACCGATAAATTAAGAGCGTTGTTCGGCTTGAGAAAAGCGGTTTCCGCGGAACTGTTTGACGATCTCCGCGATCTGCTGATTGAGGGAGATTTCGGGGCGCATGAAGCTTATAACATTACGGAGACATTACAAGACGCGTGCAGAAAGGAGAAGATCGTCGAAAGCGATGCGGTTCGGTACCGGCTGGCCGCGCTGTTGGAAGATATGCTGCGCGCAAGTTCTTTGCGGAACGGCGCGTCCGTTGATGCCGCGTTTGCTACGGATTCGGATGTTGCGTATACCATCATTCTGCTGCTGGGCGTAAACGGCGTGGGAAAGACCACGACCGCGGCGAAACTCGGCGCGCGTTATGCGGCGTATTCCGATGCGGCCGCTATGCGGCGCAAACCGGTGCTTGCCGCGGCCGATACGTTCAGGGCCGCGGCCGTCGACCAGCTCATGATCCACGGCGAGCGGCTTGGGCTGCGGGTGGTGGCCCATCAGCGCGGGGGAAATCCGGCCGCGGTTATCTATGACGCGATAGAGGCGGCCGCCGGAAAGGGGATTATTATTGCCGATACGGCCGGCAGAATGCACACCAAGTCCGCGCTTGTCGAGGAACTCAAGAAGATCGACCGCGTTGTGGAATCGAAGGCCGCGGGCGCGAACTACCTCAAGTGGCTTGTGCTTGACGCCACCACCGGCCGGAACGCCCTTGCCCAAGCCGCGGCCTTCAAGGAAGCGGTTGCCGTGAACGGGGTAATCTTGACCAAGTTTGATTCCGGCGCCAAAGGCGGGGCGGTCTTTTCCCTTGAATCCGAGTTGAAGCTGCCGGTTCTCTATGTATGCAATGGCGAAAAGTATGAGGATATTACGCCTTTTAATGCAAAGACGTATGCGAAAGAATTTGCCGGCATCCCTTGATGTGCCCATGCAAAACAGGCCCCTTGAGAAGCGGGCGCGGGTATTCCGGTTTCCGCGCGCCGTCTTGTGCTTTTTATACGGCCTTCTTTTCATAAGCCGCTCGCTGCCGGCCCAGTCGTGGTACATCTCCAACGCGTCGGGACAGGCGCTTTATCCCGCTCCATCGCGTATCGTCGCCTTACGGAACGATTACTGCCTCGGTATGTCGATCATTTCGGAGACGATGCTTCCGCCGGAACTGATCGCGTATTACCGGCCTTCTTATAAGATAGATTGCCGTACCCTGTATGAAAAAGGCGCGCCCATACGGCGGCAATGGGTTTTCCGTAACGACGGCGGGGGGAGCAGGCTCACGGCCGGCGCGGGCATACGAGACGGATCGCCCGTTCTTGCATTTATCGAACGCTACAATGAAAACGATGCGCTCATTGAAGAGCGGCAGTTTTCCGAGGATGAGCAAAGCAGAACCATGTATTTTTATGAAAACGCCCTCCTTGTCAGAAGCGAAACCGAGGTAAAGACGCTCTTTACGATGCGGCCTGTCGAGACGGAAAAACCGGATGCCGGCGCCGAAAGCGGGGAGAACCCGCCGGCGCAGCAGCCCGCGGCCGTGCGGCCCGCGGATGCGCCGGATGAACCGCAACGGGAGTGGCGGGAAACATCGTTCTGGACGGATTATTACCGGTATTCCCGCTCCCAATCGCTTCGGAACGTGCAGAGGGTGTTCCGGTCCGGCGGCCTGCAAACGCCGGTTATCTCATTTCCCCAGATTACACCGCATACGGAATTCGACAAAGCTTTTGTTTCCCCTAAGGCGGCGTATAATTCCGCCTTTCTGAATGACGCCTTGAGCGGCACACCGATCCCGGACGTCATGTACACAACCGATGCCAAGGGGCGGGTGCTGGCGGAAAACCACTACGATGAAACGGGCGTTCTGATCGGCGGCGTAACAAATACGTGGGTGCGGGATCGCATCGCGTCGGTAGCATGGCGGTCATTTGACGCGGACGGCAGCGTTCTTGAAGAACGGCTGATCGAGTACGGCTACGACGCGAAGGATAACCGGGTGATGGAGCGGAATTATGTGAACGGCGTGCTGGAACGGAGCGTGAGAACCGAGGGCGGGCAGGAGACGGAAGAGCTGTATATGGATGGACGAGTCGTACTGCGGACGTTCTGGAAAGACGGGGTGAAAATAAAAGAAGATCGGATGAGGGGGAAGTGAGGAAGATGACGAAACTGGATTGGATACCGTTTGTCGCGGCGCGGCACAACGGCCGCCGGAAACGGGGCGCGGCCGGCGGTTCTCCCGCGCCTATTTTGGCGGTTTTGGGCATAGGCGTAGGCGTGCTTGCGCTTACCGTGATTATTGCGGTGATGAACGGCTTTCAACTCGGGTTCATCGAAAGCATCATCGAACTATCTTCGTTTCACGTAAGGGCGGAGATTGCGGCCGTTATGGAAGCCGAAGCCGCGGAAGACGCCGCCCCCGTACTAATTGAAACCGAGCGGCAAAACGCGCTCATGGCCGCCGTAGCGGAACGGATACGGAGCGTTCCCGGCATTGTTTCGGCCGTACCGTTCCGGGAACTGCACGCCATACTCCGCGGGAGGCGCGCCGGTCAGGAAAGCGCGCTCATACGCGGGCTTGCCCCGGACGCCCTGGAACAAGATGCCGGTATGGCGGAGAAGCTCACCATGGAACGCGGCTCGTTTGATCTTACGGACCGCAAGTCGATAGTCCTTGGCGCGGAATTGGCAGGCAGGCTGTATGTACGGGTAGGGGACACGGTGGAACTTACCTCCCTGTCCGGTTTGTTTGACGCGAGAGAAGAGCCGGTATTTACCGTTACGGGTATTTTTCGGTCGGGTTTCTATGAATACGATCTCGGCTGGGGTTTTGTCAACATCGATACGGCGGCCGTTCTTGATGAAACAAGCCTTATGCTTGGCGTTAAACTGAAGAACCGCTGGCATGATACCCAAGCCGTCCGGCGCATCAACAGCATAAGCGTCGTAGAAAATAATGCGGACCGGGTGAGTATAACCTCATGGCGGGATTACAACAAGGCGTTTTTCAGCGCCCTACGCTCGGAGAAACTCCTCATGTTCCTGCTTGTGGGGCTTATCTTCATTGTGGTGGGACTTAACATTTTTCAGGCGCAGCGCAGGTCGGTACTGGAACGCCGCGAAGAAATCGGCTTGCTGCGCGCGCTGGGCGCGGATGAATGGGCCGTGCGGCTTGTGTTTGTGTGGGACGGCTTTATCATAGGCGTCATCGGCGCGGGCGCGGGCACCGTTCTGGGGCTGTTTCTTGCGACTCACATAAGCGGATTTTTCACGGCGCTGGAGCACATCGTCAATGGCTTTATCGCCCTGTTGAATCTAATTTACGGCGTGTTCGGCAGATCGCATGTCGAAGAATTCGCCATCTTCTCTCCCGCCATATTTTACATAAAAGAGATTCCGGCGCGGGTTATTCCGCACGAAGCGGTTCTGATTTTCCTGTTCGGCTTCTTGTCCGCGTTGCTGGCATCATGGTTCGCGTCCCGCCGCGCGGCCCGCACCAAACCGGCCGAAGTGCTGCGGGACGAGTAGGCGCTATCCGGCGGGGGCGGTACGCCGTATTCGTGAGGCGCGTCATTGCCCCTACCGGAAAAAAATGGTATACTCAATACATGGATGCAGCTATATCGGATAATGAAGAGAGAATGGCTCTTCTCAAAGCGTTTGCCCATGATGCGCCCACGGCCACGGGCGTGTACTTGTGGCGGGATGAGGAAAACGATGTCATCTATGTCGGCAAGGCTAAAGTGCTGCGCCACCGGCTTTCCTCATATTTCTCCGGCGGACAAGATCCAAAGACCATCGCGCTCATCAAGCACGCCGCGCGTATTGAAACCATCATCGTTGCAAATGAGTACGATGCGCTTCTCCTTGAGAACACGCTCATTAAACAATATTCGCCTAAGTACAACATCAGCCTTAAAGACGGGAAAACCTATCCCGTTATTCGGGTAACGCCGGAAGAATTCCCCCGCGTGTTCAAGACGCGGCGTATTGTCGAAGACGGTTCTCTGTATTTTGGACCGTTTACCAATATACAAGCCGTGGATACCCTGATGACTTTGGTCGAGAAACTTTTCTTTCTGCGAAAATGCCGCGTCTTTTATAGGCGGGACAATCCATGCATGTATTACCATATAAAAAGGTGCCATGGGCCGTGTTGCGGCAAAATATCAGCCGAGAATTACAGGGCGCTCATTAAACGGGTGGAGAAGGTGCTGTCCGGCAATACGGCAAGCCTCATCGTTGATCTTACCAAGAGTATGCACAGGGCTGCGGCTGCGCTTGATTTTGAACACGCGTCCGAGTTGCGGGATGATATACAGGCTATTGAGATGCTCCAAGACACTACCGGTTCTATGGTGATTGATATGGATGAAGATGCGCGCGATTACATTGCAAGCGCGAGCGAAGGCGTGCTTACCACTTTTACGCTGTTCTCCCTGCGGGGCGGCAAGATGATAGGCAGAGAGCTTTTTCGTACTCGCTCGGCAGCGGATGAGGAAGAATCGGTTGAGACCTTTCTCATGTCGTATTACAGCCGGTCCGTCCCGTGCCCGTCCGCCATTTATGTTGAGATGCCCACTAGTGAAAAAAGCGGAAATAGCGACATGAGCGAACAAAGAGAACAAAGAAAGGATTTCCTCAAGAAGTGGTTTACGGAGACCTTTGGGTATGCGCCGGTGATACGCGGAGCGGATGATAAACACCATGCGGCTATACTTGCTATGGCGCGGCAGAATGCGCGGGAGGATTTACGGAAGCGGCTCAAGGAACGCGGCGCAGGCCCTGCGCTTGAAGAAATGATGCGGGCGCTGCGTCTCAACCGGCTGCCGGTATGGATCGAAGGGTTTGACATTGCCCAGCTTGACGGTAAACATCCGGTTGCGTCTCTTATTTCTTTCAAGAATGGGATTCCCGACCGCAAGAGCTACCGCATTTTCAAACTCCGCACCGTAATCGGCATTGTGGACGATTTTGCCGCCATGCGGGAAGCCGTGCGGCGCCGTTATTCCAGGGTCCTGCGTGAGAGCAAAGACCTCCCCGATCTCGTACTCATTGACGGCGGTATCGGACAGGTACACGCGGCCAAGGGCGTCCTTGACAATCTGGGTATTGATTGCGATATTGTTGGGCTTGCCAAGCGGGAAGAGGAGCTGTGGCTTCCGGGCGCGTCCGAACCGATTCGTCTTTCAAAGCGTTCCGAAGCGCTCAAATTGCTGCAGTTTGTGCGTGATGAGACGCACCGGTTTGCTACATCGTTCAATCAAAAGCTGCGTTCTGAAGCGATTTGTTTCTCTGTGCTGGAAAGCGTCGGCGGCATAGGGGCGGAAACGGCTGCGTCCATAATGAAGGCGTTCATAAGCCTTGAGCGTATTGCGGACGCGTCTGTGGACACGATTGCCAAAATATGCGGCATAAAGCCGAAATTGGCTCATGCGGTAAAAACGGCGGCTTCCCTGTCGCTTGCCGACAGAGAAACGGCAAAAAAGCGGCTGGCATCCGGCGCGGGCAGATCTAAACCCAAAGCCGCCG
>JAITAN010000114.1 GCA_031284105.1 Treponema sp.
ATGGGTTAAAAACATGATAAAAATCATGCCGGTCAGGGGAGTGGGCATATGGGACATCGTGATAATACTCGAAATAGGCATTACCACGGTCTTAAAAGTGCTTAAATCGACAAAATACAGGATAAAACCGAAACAAAGTCACTATGACCGCCTTGAGATAGACGAGTTTTGGACGTATGTGGGGAAAAAGAAGAACAAAGTATGGCTTATCTACGCGTATCACCGGGAAAATGGGGAAATAGTGGCGTTTGTATGGGGGAAACGGGACTTGAAAACCGCCAAAAAATTGAGAAAGAGGATAAAAAGGATGGGGATAAGCTATGATCGGATAGCGATGGATGATAGGGATAGTTTTCCGGCAGCCTTCGCGGAAGGCAATCATGATACGAGAAAAGATCACACGGTAGGGATAGAAGGGAATAATTGCCGGCTGAGGCATCGGATACGGGGGGCATTTCGGAGGACCTGTTGTTTTTCGAAGAATCTGTTTAACCACCGGAAAGCATTTGACATGGTTTTCTTTTATATCAATTACGGCTTCGTTTGAGGGCCATCATACTTTGTGGATCATCTCTCACTCCTTATGTACCGGTAGGGGATCACGGTGATAAAGATAGTACTATCAAGGTATATAAAAGAGCACGGGCAGGATCCCGATGGATATGAGAACATATATAAACACAGACAGAATTATTCACTTATCTTTCTACATATGACTTTCCGCAGAGATCCGCGGGTATTGATTTTTTTAACGCAGAATGTATAAGCATAACATTTCTATATCTGTAACTTCTCAGCGTGATGATACGCCTTTGCCCGCAATTCTTTTACCGGATCGTCTAAAAGGTAATCGTCAAACTGCATCATGCGATCTATTAGAGATGCACTACCGGGCAAAATCTCAATGATGCGGTTTGACGTTGAGTTGACGAACTCGTGATCGTGCGAATTGAACAGGATCACACCCGGAAACGCGCATAGTCCATTGTTCAAAGCGGTAATGGATTCAAGGTCAAGGTGGTTGGTTGGTTCATCAAAAATGAGGACGTTTGCACCGGAAAGCATCATTTTTGCAAGCATACACCGTACCTTTTCGCCGCCGGAAAGCACATTTACGGGTTTCAGCGCTTCGTCCCCTGAAAAAAGCATACGTCCCAGAAAACTGCGTACATAGGTCTCGTCCTGATCCGGCGAATATTGGCGCAGCCAATCCGTGAGTGAGATGCCTGAATCGAAGAATCGGGAGTTTTCCTTGGGAAAATATGAAAAGGAAATCGTCTGTCCCCAGGAGAAATCACCGGCGGCTTGTTTTTGTGTGCCCGTAATAATATCAAATAGGGCTGATTTTGCCTGATGCTCTTGCCCCACGAATGCGATCTTGTCTCCCTTGTTAACCGTAAGGCTGAAATCTCTTAAAATATCCTTTTCATCGGCGTTTGAGAAACTCAGGTTTTCAACCCTTAAAACGTTGTTGCCAATGTCTCGATCCAGTTTGAAGCCCACGTACGGAAATTTACGGCTTGTTACCGTAACATTTTCAAGATCGAGTTTTTCGAGAACTTTTTTCCGGCTTGTCGCCTGCCTGCTTTTTGAGGCGTTAGAGGCGAACCGTTGGATAAATTCTTTGAGTTCACGAGCTTTTTCTTCGTTCTTCTTCTGCTGATCTTTTGCCTGTTTCTGTAGTATCTGGCTCATCTGGTACCAGAAATCGTAGTTGCCCGAATACAGGGTGATTTTTCCGAAGTCAATATCCACGATGTGGGTACAGACACTATTCAGGAAGTGGCGGTCGTGGCTTACTACAATAACCGTATTGGGAAAATCAATGAGGAATTCCTCCAGCCACGAGATAGAGTCAAGATCAAGACCATTAGTCGGCTCATCTAGGAGAAGAATGTCGGGGTTACCGAAAAGCGCCTGCGCCAGAAGTACACGTACCTTCTTGGTTTCGTCAAGTTCACTCATCGCCTTGCCGTGATCCGCCACATCAAGACCGAGACCGGAGAGAAGCCGGCTTGACTGGGCTTCGGCTTCGTATCCGCCGAGTTCACCGAATTCGGCTTCCAGTTCCGCGGAACGGATGCCGTCCGCATCGGAAAAGTCTTCTTTTGCATAGACGGCTTCCCGTTCTTTCTGTACATTGTAGAGCTTGGGATACCCCATAATAACCGTATCAAGCACGGAATATTCTTCGAATGCGAAGTGATCCTGCATAAGTACCGCCATGCGCTGTCCTGTAGTGATACTTATTTCACCTTTATCATGTTCTACCTCACCGGAGAGTATCTTGAGGAAGGTCGATTTTCCTGCTCCATTCGCCCCGATGATACCGTAACAGTTGCCCGGTGTGAATTTGAGATTAACGTCTTTGAAAAGCGTCCGTTCTCCATAACTTAAACGTACGTCTGTAACTGTTATCACTATATGCCTCTTTGTATACCTAGTTAACCGGCAGCGGTATCGCCGCCCCGCAAAGCGTCAGCCGCCCTTCTTAAAGAATCCGAAAATTTTTGCAAAAAAACTCTTTTTTGCGCTCTTTTCAGCCGCATCCGCCAGTACAAGCGTTGTTTTTGCGGGATTTGCCTGTTTATTGCCCGCGGCCGGCATATCTTGTCTGCCTTTTCTCGCTGCTTTTTCCGGAACGGGAGCCTTTGTAGCGGAGGCGCTTCCATTTAACGCTGCCGAATCGGGAGATTGTTTCCGCTGTCGTGAGCGCCGTCTTCTCCGCTTATGGGCGCTCTCTTCACGCGGTTTATTCTGCTGCCGTTCGGCAGCTTCTGCCGCGCCGGCCGATTCGGTTGTTACTGCGCCCTTGGCGTATTTTAGCCGATAATACGCCATTCGTTCTTCAAACGACATTGCAGAAAGATCAACGCCCTCAAGAGCGCCCGTTTGTTCTGAAAAACCGCGCGTCGGCGGGAACCCACGCCGTCCATTTCTACCGGATTTTTCGGATATCCGCGATGAAGTCCGCGTTGCTTTATCGCCTCTCGATGTACCGCGCCGTGAGCCGTCTTCTTGCCCTCCTTTTCGCTGCCGTCGGCTGCCGCCGCTGCGCTCCCGATCCGGCGCGCTTCCTTTTTTGTCGCGAAAGCCGGATTGTTCATCGTAAAGTCCGGTGCGTACGCTTTTGCCCGCGCTTTTATCTTCTGCATACAGATATTCGCCCGCGATTTTTGAGGGGATTTTCATTTCAATGTACTTTTCAATGGCGGCAAGTTCGTATACGTCCTGCTCACTGGCAAAGGAGATGGCTTTACCGGTTTTGCCGGCGCGAGCGGTACGCCCTATGCGATGAACGTAGTTTTCGGTCTCGGCGGGCAGATCGTAATTGACCACAAGCGCAAGCCCTTCGATGTCAAGCCCTCGTGCGGCAACGTCGGTAGCAACGAGGAAGCGCGTCTTACCAGCCTTCACTTCTTCGATTATCTTGAGCCGCTTGTATTGCGGCAAATCGCCTATGATAAACTCAACATCGTAACCGTTAATACTAAGGCGTTTTGCAATGATTTCCGTGTACCGTTTGGTATTGCAAAAAATGATGGCGCTTTCAGGTTGCTCCCGTTCAAGGATTCCGAGCAGCAGTCTCATTTTACCTTCAGACGGCACATGGTAGAGAAGCTGCTTAACCTCTTCAACCGTAATGGTTTCAGGCGCAATTTCTATTTCAAAAGGCGTCTTTGTGTATTCCCACGCAAGGTTCTTCACCCACGTGTTGAGCGTTGCGCTGAAGAGCATGGTCTGCCGCCGGTCCACGGGCGGCGTTACCTTGACAAGTTTCCGCAAATCCGGGTAAAAGCCCATGTCAAACATACGATCCGCTTCATCAATCACCAGAAAGGCGATATCCATAAGGTTCATCTGTCCGGAACCGTTCAGGTCAAGTACCCGTCCGGGTGTTCCTATCAAAACTTGTACATTACCGCGCAACAACTGCTGTTGCTGCCCATAGCCGACGCCGCCGTAAAAGCTCCCGATTTTAACAGAGAGATATGTTGCAAGCAGTTTTGCCTCTTCCTCAATTTGAACCGCCAACTCCCGAGTCGGCGCCATGATAAGGGCCCTCTTCCCATTCAAAAGCGGCTCCGTGAGGAGTCTTTGAAAGATAACGATTAAAAACGCCGCGGTCTTGCCAGTGCCGGTTTGAGACTGTACATAGAGGTCTTGTCCGTTAAATGCATGTTTAAGCACCTGCTCTTGAACCGGTGTACATACCAAATAACCTGCTTCCGTGATGCCCTTTTGTAAATCCATGTGTAGATTCAGTTCTGTAAATTCCATTTTAAATAAGTATAGCATAGTTTGATATTTGTGAATAGGGGTACGTATATGGGCGCATTCACGCAATGCAAAGCGATAACTACATACCGGATAGGCAAAAGCCGTAAAAAATGCGGTCGGGCTCGTCATAGCGGGTGTACATTCCGCAAAATGACTTGGGCATTGAAGTTGTCGGCGCCCTTAACGAAGGCGTTGAGGCGTGTTCAGGCTAAAACAAGCTTGAGCCATGTGTACGGCTTTTACCTATCTATCCTGCGCTTGTATCTCCGCGTCCGGAGCTATTCCCCGCACGTCGGGAGGATTTGCCGACACGTCGAGAGGATTTGCCGACATGTCGGGAAGTCTCTTTCCTTTAGCGTGAATACGCCCCTATGCGCCGGCACATCAACTTTGACGGGCATATAGAAGACGCCATTGGACGGCCGATCCCGCCATTTCTTTAGAAATACGATGATGCCGCGCGGCGCCTTTTTTGTTTCCTATGAAGTGTTACTGCCCCACAAGAATATATTCGTTTCAAGGTCCGACCTATTCGCGGTAATGCTGCCCAGGGATAGGAGGCGTTTTTGGATAAAACGTAACGGTACCGCAAAGGCGCCGGATTGCTATGATCTAAATTGCCGGAAAAAGCAGGGGATCCGGCCCGGTGGGATCAAGGAGTCTGCCATGCAAACAAGTTTGCCGGCAGGTTGTAAGGCGGACGCGGACAGAAACGCGATGTGATCTTCTTAAATGCGCCCACCCTCTATAAAGCATCCGCAGCATTGCGGCCGCGGAGTGAGGCGCGGGAATGGCGTAGCCATGACCTAGCCGTTGCGGAAACAGAGGGGCTTTAGCCCCATCGGACCCGCGGCGGGTCCGCGCGTAAGCAGACCCGTTATGCGCCGTCCGGGTGTTTTCATACTTCTTTATTCATAATTTTATTTGACAACATTTGCACTTCGGCAGCATTTAATTTTATTTTCTCTAAAAAATATTTTGTAGATAAATATTGTAAATTTTCATTTTGATTTATTATTTCGCCTTTTATTTTGCCGAATATATTCATTATAAATATCGATCCGTTCCTATAATCATTCAACGAATATTCGCTTTCATCTACATATGATAACATATAATCTTTTACCATATCATCAAATTTTGTTTCCATAAATGCTTCCAACATAATTGATAAAAATCCGGTTCTATCTATACCTGCTTCGCAGTGTATTAAATATGGCGGATTATGTTTTATTATGAATATTAAACCATCTTTGATTTTTTTATTAAATTGACTATCCATAATATTAAAGTCCATTCTTATATCAAGCGCTATAACATTATTTTTCTCAAGCATTTTTCTATACCAAGGACAATGTATAGTTTTCTGTCTCACCGAATGAATACTATCCGAAAGGTTAATTATTGTCTGTATATTTGCGTTGTTTGCAGATAGAATTATATCTTTGACTTGTTTTCCATTGCAAATCGGATGATCGCTCCGGTACAATAATTTCGGCGCTATTTTTCCACTATTGATTTCTCTAAAATTTGACGATTTTATGACCATAAATTATATATATCATTTTTAATTTTCTTTGTCAATACCGCCCAAATGCCGCTTAACTCCCTATATCCGCCTTTGTTTGCATATATCGTACGCCATAATGCCAACCCGTCTCCGTGATGTCAAAGAGGCTGCGGATACCGAGGGCTTCGCGAAGGGCGGAGCCGAAATTTTTCTTCCGGAGGGTTAAAGGCATATTCCCGTGAATCAAAACTTTATCCTCGATAATAAAGCGCCGCTCTTTCACTCCTCGCAACCCATGCGCCATGTTCCACATATCCGCAGACGGTTCTCTTCCCTGCTTCTATCAGACGAAAAGTCGTAAGCCGCCCTTGATACCGGCGTCGAGACTTTGAAACAGGCTGCGCCGCTTACGATACGGCGCAGACCATGACGGGCCATGCCGGAAGTTTACGCAAAAAAGCAGCGTCTCTGCCGGGGCAATCAGGGGTGGAAGCAGGGCGCATATTAACAGCTCCCTTTTGTTGACTACTTTTCCCTAAACAATCCTCTTGTGGTTCACGATAGTTAGCGGGTCCATGCCCCGTTTTTCAGGGCGTTTGGCTCCCGCAGAACGACGATAGCCGTTACATTGCCGTCCGTCCGGCGGCAGTATCACCATGTAATGAAAACCGCCGGCTTAATAAGATCCGCCGGTTTTTTGTCCATAAGCATGAACGCATCCTCTATCTTCTCAAAACCATCAAAACGGTGGGTAATGAGTTTTGCCGGATCAACCCTTTCATATTTGATAATGTTGAGCAGCTTTTCTATTCTGACCGCTCCACCGGGACAAAAACCGCCGCGGATGTCGATATTTGCCATGCCAAGCCCCCACATAAAAGCCGGAATAGTAAACGTGTCCGCGGCATCGTAGTAGTTTACGCTCGCCACAATGCCGGTTGGTTTCACCATCGACACGGCCTGGGTAAGGGTTGCCGCGTTTCCCCCCGCAATGATTACCTTATCCACACTGCCGCCGGCAAGGCTCTTGATGCGCTCGACAATATCGCCGTCTTTGTAGCTCACCACATCGGTCGCGCCGTATTCCTTTGCAATCTTTACGCAATTAGGCCGGGTACCGACAACGATGATACGCCCCGCGCCTTTTAACCGGGAACCCGCCACGGCCATAAGACCTACGGGCCCGATGCCGGTAACAACCACGGTTTCGCCGTACCCTACTTCGGCAAGTTCCACCGCATGAAACCCGGTAGACATCATATCCACAGTCATAAGCGCCGCTTCGGGGCTTATGTCGTTGGGAAGGCTCACCAGGTTCGCGTCCGCCATATTGACATGGAAGAATTCGGCAAAAGTACCGTCTTTTGCCGTGAGGAATTTAAAACTCCCCATCATGCCGTGGTCATGGGCATTGTATTTTCCTTCCTGTATGTATCTGCCCGTCCAGTCAGGCGTTACACAGGGTACAACCACCTTGTCCCCGGGCTTAAATTTACGAACCAAGCCGCCTACTTCCGTAACTTCGCCAACCGCTTCGTGTCCCAGAATCAAATTCTCCCGCGGCCCCGCTCCTCCGTGCATAGTATGCGTGTCCGAAGAACAGGGAGCAAGAACCGTGGGACGAACTATCGCGTCCAAAGGACCGGGAACCGGCTTCTCCTTATCAAGCCAGCCCGGTTGTCCGGTTTTTACAACTCCATAACCTTTCATTTCCTTCTCCTAAAAAACAGTATCGGAAGCCCGATTTTCAGGCTTCCTTGAAGCCAACGCACGTTGACCTCTTTTTAATCTTTTCCGGCAACGCCGGTTTCTTACACGATTCGTACCCATGGAGGCGCTTCAGCCCTCTTGCCTTCCACCGGTAATATAGGCGTCTATGGCCTCCGCGGCCTTCTTTCCCGCGCCCATTGCGAGGATAACCGTGGCCGCGCCCGTAACCGCGTCTCCTCCGGCGAAAACCCCCTTACGGGAGGTCTGACCTGTTTCTTCATCCGCAATGATCCCGCCCCATTTCTCGGCATCAAGCCCCGCGGTAGTGGATTTGATAAGGGGGTTTGGGCGAAGTCCCGATAGCCATGATCACGCAGTCCGCTTCGGTTTCTTCCTCACTCCCCTCAAGCGGCACGGGACGGGCGCGCCCTGATTCATCCGGTTCACTTAATGCCGTCTTCTGACAGGTAATCCTGTTGACCCAGCCCTTTTCATCTCCGGCAATGCGTATGGGGCTGGTGAGAAACTGAAAAACAACGCCTTCTTCTTTGGCGTG
>JAITAN010000191.1 GCA_031284105.1 Treponema sp.
AGTTATATGAAAGATAATTCAAAACGGCGCGATGAAGAAAGACTGCACGGTTTTAGACCCCGCCTATATACTGGGAGGCTTGACGGGCAAGAGATACGCTTTCACACGCCCGAAGGAAAGGCCTGACTACCCGTATTACATTATCGAAAACACCAAGCCTCATTACACGCATTTTACGCTGTTTTACAACGGCGAAATATGGGATCCGCTTGACCCCGCGCGGGAGGCGGCGAAACAATACAAGCCGAACTCATACCGTCTGCTTTCAGAAATTCTGAAAGTTTACGATAACTATACCGATTAGCAAGGAGACTATTATGAAATTTGGACAGGCGTTAGAAGTATGTAAAATGGGTTTGAGAATTGCCCGTAAAGGCTGGAACGGAAAAGAGCAATTTGTCTATTGGTCCCCGCCGTTCAACATAACGATAGACAAAATAACCAATCCGGCGTTAAAGGAGTGGTTTGAAAAACATGGTATATACAACGAAGTTGAATTCTGGGGACATTTTGATTTTAAGCCTTCAAACAATAAAATTCAGTGCGGATGGCTAGCCTCGCAAGCAGATATGCAAGCTGAAGATTGGGAAATCGTTGAATGAGTATTAACAGCGGTACAAGCCGAAAATGTATTATCCGAGCAATGTATGAGGGGTAAGCACTATGTATTCATTGCGGTTTTCCTTTTCCTTTTCTTTTACGGCTGCCGTTCTAACCCTGCCGTTCCTGTCGATACCGCCGTTTCAGACCAGCGGGCAGCTATCGAGCGGCAGCGGGCAGCACTTGCAGACATGGGAGACGCTGTCAACACAATTCGATCAGACCTTGCAAGCGCACGAGGAGACCTTGAGAGAGCTGTCGGAGAAACTCAAAACATCCGAGAACAATGGAAAGCGATTGACGAATTTGTTAGACGAGTCATTGACGCAGAACGCCGCCTTGAAGACTTACAACGGGCAAATAGCGCAGCGGATGCAGGAACGGGATGAAGACCTGGCGCGGGCATACGATAAGATAGAAAGACAGAAGACCGCGTTGGTTATAATATTCATCGTGGCAATAGGACTGCTGCTAACAGTGCTGTTGTCTTATATATATTTACAACGGAGGAAGGAGTAAATCATGGATTTGGTTAATATAGAGTTCCTTATATCTTTGGGGATAACGGTATTTTCGGCGGGTCTCGTTTTCGGAATCCTGAAAACGCAAGTCGTGCATTTAGGAAACGAGTTGAAAGAGGAACAGATTGCCTCAAAAAACGCCGTTGACCGGCTGGAGAAAAACCTTAATGAAAAGTATCAGGTAGTCAAAGAACGGATAGATAAGAATGACGAGGCTACGGCAAACGTAAACAACAACCTTATTGCTATAACCCAGAGCTTAAAATATATAGAAATATCCATAACTGAAATAAAAGACCGAATTGAAAGGCTGGAGAGCAGAAAATGAAACGTATGATAAAGGAGCAATTAGCATCCCGCCGTTTTTGGATATGCGTAACGATATTGTTATTTGACATTTTCCTTGCGGCAATCACACTGGTATTGCAAAATATATCCCTAGACGGATGGGGAACGCCTCTAACGGTGCTTAACCTGACCATTCCCGCTCATATCTTATTAAGCGGGATTGAAAAGATAGGAGTGAATAAGTTCACGTTCCAGAAGGGAGACATTAAGACGGAATTGGACGTAAGTGAACGGAATTAGTCCGTCTTTGGAAAAACAAAAGGGCGATACCCAGCATAAGCGGCGAAGCAAGATCAAAAAAGACTGCGGGGATTACCAACGCCGCATAGCGGAACACCCGCTCCTTCTGTGGATTACCACCACTCATAAATGCGTAGACCGTCTTGGTGGATGCCGCGGCAGACTCCGTACCCCGTGATTTAAGGACGCGCTCTTCTTCCAGTAATTCATATTTCCGTGTATTTTGGGTATCAATACGTTCATCGTTGGAGGCTATCGAGGCAAGTATGCCGTCATGTTTTGCCCATGACTTATCCGTCCAATAGTCAGCCTCCTTAAGGAGCCTTTCTTTTTCTTGTGTGTATTGCGTTATATTCTCGGTAACGACTAATTGTTCCTTCGCATTGACGGCAAGTAATGCTTCGGTTTGTGATGCGAATTCCAGAGCTTCTACGGACGAGGCTTCTGCCGCCCGCATATTTACATAAGTAACCGATATGCTGGAAAAGACGGAATACCCGATTATGGCAGCCGCCAAAGCGTAGAAAATGAACCCTCCGTAAATCTTTTTTTTGATACATAACGACCCAATAAAAAACGCCGTTCCGGAAAATAGCGTAGTTAATACGGCAGTAGCAAAGGCAAGCGGAAGCGGACGCCCAGAATTAACGAGGAATGTCGCCGTGTTGATTGCGCTCATTACGGCGCATCCGCAGCCAACTAAGATCATTACAACAAAAACGAAACGCGGCAGAACATCAGACGCGGGGACAGGTTCGGTGGCGGCAGGAAGCGGAGGGCCTGCCGGCGCGGTGTCAGGCTTCCCCGTTACAGATGCAGTAACCGCTACGTGCGGAACGGCTCCAAGCCTCGCTTCGGCACCGGTATATGCCGTATCATCATCGCGCGGAATTTCATAGGCAGATTTGCCGGTTTGCTCCCGTCTAATGCGGAGATCATTTTGGGCGCGCAGAAACGCCGCGGACGGTGCCGCAGACGGAATCGGAACAAGTTTCGGATACTCGCTTTTTTGCACGGACTTCGGAGACATCTTACCCATACGATAAGATATTGTTGACCGCGAAACCTTGAAATGCGCCGCTATCTCACCGTGCGACGGCCGTCCGCCGTTACGGTGAGCATAATCAGAAATAAATCTAGTAATTGCCTCATCTTCTACTTTTTTTTGTGCAGGCATAAGCCCCCCTTGGTATAGCCGGAATGACACCTCTATTATAACTCATACTCGATTTTTTTCAATCCACACGCCTGCGAAAAAAGTGAAGAAAAATGAAAAAAAGAGAAAAAAGTACTTGACAAACCGAAACAGATTAGGTATACTGTATATAGGATTTGAGAGTAATCCAACCGGCCCTTGTGGGCCGGAAACCCGATTAAGCCTGCGAAACGCGGGCAAAAAGGAAATAGAGATGGGACATCTAGAAGTAGCGTATATGTGCGGACATACCGGAACAGAGTATTTCAGGGGCGACAAAGTTGATTATTATTATTACAAGCATTTCAGATTTTGCCCCGCCTGCTACAAAGAGTATCTGGCGGAAAGAAAAATCAAAGAAGCGGAAAAAGAAAATGCACAAAAAATCAGTGATAAGGCAAATGCAATCATACTTATTAACCTCTATAGGGGATCGGGTCTGGCGGCGGAAGATTTACTTGATGCGATGGAAAAATGGCTGAAAAGCGATACGTGCGAATTTTTCTGGAAGGGTTATACGGTTGAAAAAATCACGGAATTTAAGCCTACCCTGATAAAGCTAATGTACAAAGAATATAAGATCGCTACCGGCTATTATACCGATAATCCCACCGGATATTACGGAGCGGAAAAGACCGCTGCGATTGCGGAGGTGATGGCTCGTAAGCCTAAACAGCCCGAATGCCTAAAGACGGTTAATGCGTTTTGGAACGGCAAGGTATACGCAAGCTGCATATACCTCGACGGGGAAAAAGTCATACTGAACCCCGCCGAAAAAAAAAGAACTAGTAAAATATGCAACCGACAAAGCAAAGTGGCTGGAGGATTTAGCGGCCGCAAAAGAGACCCTGAATGTAGAACCGCCGGATGTAACCCCGCAGGTAGTGTATGATAAACCATATACCCCGCCGACCGCACAGGGGCCGCAAAAAGGAGCCGCTCCCGCAAAGCGGTCTGGAGCAGAACTGTCGGCATTACGCAGGTTAGTAATGCGGCGTGCGTGGGTCTTGATTAGAGAAAACAAAAAATCAAAATCAGAAGCCATGCGCCAAGCATGGGCTGAGGCAAAAAATAATACAAGCGGCCCCTCATTATGAGGGGCCTAAGGAGTAAAATGACAGGTAGAGTAGAATCAAGCGAGGTGCGGGAGCTGTTGCAACGGCACCATATAGGCAAACGCCGTGCGGCGGAATTATGCGCCATCAATCATCGCACGTTTGAACGATGGCTGAAAGACAGGCCGTCAATGCCGCAAACCGCGTGGGAGTTATTACAGATAAGGTTGGCGGAGTTATCCGCCGCTCCGCCTGATAATCCCGATATTGCCGCCGTTATGTCGATACTGGGGAAAAAGGGAGGCGCGTCCCGCTCCGAAGCGAAACAAGCCGCCTCCCGTGAAAACGGCAAGAAAGGAGGGAGACCGAAAAAAAGCGAAAAAAGTGAATAAAAATGAAAAAAAAGAGAAAAAAGTACTTGACAAACCGAAACAGATTAGGTATACTATATATAGGATTTGAGAGTAATCCAACCGGCCCTTGTGGGCCGGAAAATAACAAAGTCCGATACCTCATTGAGGATCGGCAAGGAAATTTTATGGAAAAGACCATGTTTGAGACCGCAAAAAAAAGGTGGGAAAAAATCGAAGGGTTAGGAAAAACCATCGAAGAGATTAACGACTATAACAATCTGGCGCGCCGTGTCATGTTTGACATATCGGACGCAAGTATATGGGTTGATGTATTTGCATCGTTAAACTCATGGAACGAATACCACGATAGCGACATTATCGAGGTATGGAATAGCAGACCGGATGAAGCTTCATGGGACGAAGACAACCCCGATTTCATGCCCGTTACAAGGGACGACATACTTGATAGCATTGATGAGGCATTAAATTATGAGAACATTGTAGATGAGGACATTAACGAACTCCTGTCTCGACAGCGATTCGGCATTCTTTTCGATTTAGGAAGGAGTAATCGGGGTTAGGCTTCGGCGGGAGAGTATCCCCGCTTGCGTGCAAAGAAAAACAGCCTACTATATAAGCAGGCTGTTTTTTGTTTGTACTATTATACTTAAAAAAATAATAGTATCTATAACAGAATGTTTTAATCCGCGCACTCACGAGGAGCGCGATAAGTCCTAATTTTGTGCAATTATTTCAATCCACGCCCCCAGGAGGGCGAAGCCTTACGGCATATCTTAACGATAACCCATGACGAAAAAAAAGTCAAGATGAACTCCCGATTTTTATAAAGATTTCCGTAACAACCCACGCTCCCGCAAAGCCCTACTTCACGATGCCGTGCCTATCCTGTAGCGTTTGTAAGGATACGGCACGGGCGCAATGCCTTTTGAATTCGCTGTTCGGAGCCATAAACGGAGACGGTTTATCCAGTTCTGCCGCGTATAGTTCGGCGAACTCGTTAGGATAGCGTTCCTGCAAGCGGTCAAGTTCTCTATCTTGCCGGTTGTCAGCTTGCCCCGCGGACGTCGGCAATGCAAGCTGGATTCCCCTGCCCTTGACCTTGCGGCCCTTACGCGGTGTAACAGTCCGCGCTACTTCCTTACAGTCTACGCGGTAACCGGATACATTGCGACCACTTTTGATGCTTTTCCCCTTTAGTTCTAGCCCAAGACCGGCTTCATTTATTTCATTGATGGGTCTATCTACTACAAATTGTTTCAAGTTATCAGTTCTTTTATAATCGTCTTCACCAATGCCCATAATGAGACGGAAATCCTCTATTGTTTCGTCAAAATACCACATACCTTTTTTGTTGCCGTTTTTCCCCTTTTCGCTTTCCCAACTTTTAGCAATTTCAAACAATCGGATTGCGAAGCGGCTTTGCAATTTTCCGATGTCTTTTAAGGATATTTTTGAATATAACTTCTTGAATTCAACTAAAAAATTGGCTAACTCCGTATTAAAGCGCATTGTACACATACCGGTTTCTATGTTAAAATCGGCAAAGTCAAACCATGTAAACTTTTGCCAAGACCGCTTTTTTTTGCCCCATTTTGTGATCACGGGTATATCAACTTCGATGACCCTGCCTAAACATTCCTTGACCGCCGCCTCAAATATTCTATACTGTTCCGCACCATCACCAAACCCAACGGCGCGGCAAAAATCCATAAAGCTGAACTTGACCTCTCGAACTGACAAATCAAGCGGCAAAAGAGACAGCGCCATTGCCGTCAGCTTCTGCGCCGTTGCCGAAAAATTGTGTGCTGATCGAACTATTGCTAAATGTTTTAGTTCATATTTCGGCGTTAGCCCCAGTGATTCCGGGGTGTTGACCGGTGTTACTATACTGTCTGTTGTATTCATTTGTTTTTTCTTGATCCTTAAAAATTTGTAGAGGTACTTATAATACTACTAATACTTATAATACTGTCCCCTGTGGATAACTCTATAACTATATATATCGTATATAATTATAGCAAATATTTTTGACGATACCCCTAGTAAACTACGGCGATACCCCTAGTAAACTACGGCGACACCCCTAGTAAACTACGGCGATACCCCTAGTAAACTCCCCCGATAGGGAGCCAAAAGTCCCCCGATAGGTGGTCTAAACTACATATCCGGCGAATATCGCCAAGTTCACCGGTCAATATCAGTCAAGCCATTCAAGTTCACCGGTGAGTATCACCAAGCGCGCCGGTGAACGCCTAGCTTATCCTTGCTTGCAGAGCCGATCTCGTATGTCAACAGCGCAATCACGCCTCTCAAGCATTATTGTAAAAATTCCTTAAACTTTTGGAGTTTTTCACCTTCCACTTTTACGACACGTCTGTATAATTCTGCCTCGAATGTAGTAGCATTTTTTATAGCTTCCACCATGTCTGGGGCAACATTAAACGATAATATTTCCACAACGTAATCCCCATTTATCACTTGCCTATTAGGATCGCTATCATACAATCTGTAAATCTTGTCGTCAACTTTTACCGCAATGCCTTTCGCAAAAATCCAATCATGAGCATGGACTTCCGCCCTGAAATAAAATCTAACTAAATTTTCATCCAAATATATCCGTCCGATTTTTAACCCCATCTTATCATCATCAGACAATAATGATGCTCCAATAGGTATAACAACAAATGTTTCGTACGTCATAGTTCCATTAATAGTTTTTCGCGTATCCTTACCCGTTTGCCCAAAGAACATTATCCCACCAGACGGACTTATCGATGCACAGCTAACGCAAAAAATACTCACTAAAAACCCAATGAGAACCCTCATACTACCCTCATAATAATGATGCCTCTTAAATATGTCAAATAATCCCATTAGATACCTCTTTCAATATATACCTCGATTTAATATTATTCGTCCCAGAAGCCACACCCCGCCCTCCACGCCGTTAGCCGGCTTCACCACTTCTTTGGCGCCCACGCCTCCGGCACCGCCGCGATATTCATCGTGTCCCCGGACTGCTCCAGCACGTAAAAACCCCGCCTCAATGCGTAGTTCTTCACGCTCTCGCTCATAATACCCCCCGCTATCGCCCCGATATAATCCCGCCCGTCATCGTGGACATCCGCATACGCGCGCAGAGCCTCCATACGGTTTACGTGATCGTCGACGTCGTTTATCACCGGATTAGTTTTAACTTCCACCGCCAGCACGCAGCCGCCGTTTTCAAGCTGTACGTCGACTTCCGCAAGGACTTTGCCGGTTTTCACGTCCGTGTACTTGGTGCGGGGATTGCTTTTGCCGAAAGC
>JAITAN010000208.1 GCA_031284105.1 Treponema sp.
CTGACAGTACGCGGTCAGACCTTCAAAGAAGGACTGACCTGCCTAGAAATAAACGCCATCAGACACACCGCGGGCGGAAACCTGCATAAGTCAGACCGACGGAGGTTTTCTTGATACGGAAACTACGCGCAACCGCGCAAAACGTGGGGTTTTTCCGGACAGGTCTTTTTGGAAGGTTACATCCCCATTCGACATAGGTTCCCTCGGCTTGCGGCGGATGCGCTGCGGCATGGGGGCGTAAGTCTGCGGAGCATGTAACGCCGGCTTCTATTCCCCTATCAGCGCGGCAAGCTTCGCTTCTTCTCCTGTGGATAAAACAGGCGGTAGTATGGCGGGCTGCTCCGGATCAGGCGGCAGTACAAAGCCCGCTTCCAAGAAGCGGTAAAACAGCGCCGAATAGCCGGCGGTATCCATGTATCCGTCATAATGAATGTAGATGCCTTTTCGCCGCCACCCGCTTGCTTTGAGGGCTTTCGCTAATTTGGGAAAATCAGGCGCCGCACGGGAGCCTTGCTCCATTTCCGCAAGCAGATCGTAAAGCGCGCGTGCCGCGGCCGCAAGAATGACCGGCGGAATGGCGTCTGAAAAAGGACGGCGGGCAGGAGGTGAATCGCCGGTAGGGAACGCCCCGGTTTTTATCGCCAGCGCCTTGGGGGAAAGATACCACGGCAATACCGGTATTAACAGCGTATATGCGGACGTATCCATAGGAACGAATGGACGCCACAACGATACGGTCTTTTCCTCTTCTTGCTCATGCAAAGCCGGATCGACAATCTTCCCGCTAAAACCGGCGCCGCCCAACGCGCGGTAAAGGGAATGTTCATCGGCGTAAACATAAAACGAGTACCCGGGCAATAATTTCGCAAGGGCCTTGAGAAAACGCGCTTCCAAATGGTTGGGCAAAGGGGCAAAAAGCCCTCGCTCCGCAGTATTCTTAAGTTCCCGAAGTACCCCCGAAGGATTATGCCCTAAAACGGCGGCTCCCCCTGCCTGCCACAGATCAACGTACCGTTTCCCGTTTGCCGCATAGAGGCGAAAATCACGCGCCCTGGCGATATGGGGCATCTGCTCAAACAATATGCTTTTACTGTTCATCGATTCTCATGAGCTTTGAACTATGATAATTACTCAAGAAACTCAATTCTTTACCCGTATCAAACTGAATGTACAAAATGTCTCCCGTTGCATGATCGCGGATTTCTTTTACATATCCATAGCCGTTGTCGTCATTAAAAACGCGGTCCCCAACGCGCCATTCCCTACCGCCCGCGGATTTCACGCCCTTTGCCTTGTTTTTATGAGGTGTACGTTTCGCAGAAAAGCCATAAGGCGGTTTGCCGATAATACGCAGAGCGGACATATTGATTTCACTCAAAAAAAGAGACGGCTCCATGGGCATCGTCTGCCCGAATACGCGGCGCACGGCGCAGGAGCTGAGGTACAGTTCGTCCATTGCGCGGGTTACGCCTACGTAAAAGAGACGGCGTTCTTCCTCCATGTCCTCTTCTTTTTTATCGTCTCTGGGAAAAATGCCCTGTTCAACGCCGGTTATGATCACCCGCTTGAACTCAAGCCCTTTGGTATTGTGCAGCGTGATGAGGGTTACGGCGTTGATATCCGTATCCTGATCTTCCATGGACCGGTCAAGCTCTATGTGTTCAAGGAATTCGAGCAGTCCGTCCGCCGTCGCCGGATACAGGCTCGCCGCATTGGCAAGCTCTTGCAGATTCGCAATACGCTGATTGCCCGCAATTTCATCATGCGTCAGATGGTACGAGGCAATACCCGTATTCCGAATAAGCGTTGCCACACACAAGGAAAGCCCTTCGCCTGCGACAATGTCCCTTTTTTTATCAGCTTTGGCCTCCTTCCCATCTTTTCTTGCCGCGTGCGCGTCTTTTGCCCGCGTCCGCTCCGGCGTTTCAATTACGGGATATGCCAATGCGGAATATCCTGCGTCAAGGGCTTCGACGAAGACCGTAAGCCCGGCTCGTGCCTTTGCCGGCAGTACAGCGGAAAGCCGTCTCGCGGCCGCCGAAATGTCTCCGTCTATCGCTTCCGCCAACACCCTGCTCACGGTAGCCTCGCCGATGCCGCGAGCCGGCTTGTTCACCACTCGCCGGAAGCTGATTTCATCCCTCGGGTTTACAAGAAAAGTAAGGAGGGCAAGCGCATCTTTGATTTCTTCCCGTTCATAGAACTTGAGCGATCCTATCACTCGATAGGGAATATGACGGCGCAGCAATTCGGTCTCAAAACCGAGTGATTGGGCGTTTGTCCGGTACAGAATAGCCCAGTCCGAATAGAGGGCTTTTTCTTTCTGTTCCTTTATACCGTCGTGCGTCCGGTTACCCGCGCCCGGATGAACGGAGTTTTCAATGAGCTGCGCCGCAAATGCGGTTTCCTCATCCTGATTCGGGAGAAATGCCAGCACGGGGATTTTTCCGGCGCCCCGCTCCGCGAGCAAAGTCTTGCCAAGCCTGCCCGTGTTGTTGTCAACCACAGAGGACGCCACCTGCAGGATCGCGGACGTTGAACGGTAATTCCGTTCAAGCCGAATGACGTCCGTGTTGGGGAAGCGATTCGGGAATTCGAGAATATTTCGTACTTCCGCGCCCCGAAACCGATAGATCGACTGGTCGTCATCTCCCACGACGCATACGTAGGTCTCGGGTCCGCAGAGTTCCTTCAAAAGCGTAAACTGGGCGACATTGGTATCTTGGTACTCATCGATCATGATAACCTTGAAACGGCTGCGGAAGTCCTCCGCAAAGGATGGGTTGCTCCGCAGAATGTCAACCGGTTTCTTGATGAGATCGCCGAAATCGACATTGCCAATCTCGGCAAGCCGCTCTTCATACCGTGTATATATCTTCTGAAAGTCTTTCCGGTGATTGATGGATTTTAATTCAGGATCAGCGGGTCCAAGAAAGTAGTCTTTTGCCCGTGAAATCTGATGGGCGATGACTTTAATGTCGGCTTTGGGTTTTTCCGGCGCCAGAAGTGAAAGCAGGCTCACCATGTCATCATCATCGTAAATAGTAAACGAGGGGTTAAGCCCCGCCAGTTTCGCGTTCCGCCGCAAAAACCATGCGCCGAATGAGTGAAACGTCCGCAGCATCGCGGAGCCGGCTCGGGAGTCTATGGCCGCGGCGCGTTCCGCCATCTCCCGCGCCGCCTTATTGGTAAAAGTTACGGCAAGAATGGTATATGGATGTATCCCCCGTTCACGAATAAGATAGGCGATTTTGGTAGTGATAACCCGAGTCTTACCGGACCCCGCGCCCGCTAATATAAGAAGCGAGCCGCGGTTATGCAACACCGCTTCCCGCTGCTCCGGGTTGAGAATTGATAAGTAAGGCGGTAATGTATCTGTCATACGCTTGTTACGGGAAAAATGAGCGGATGGGGCATAGCATAATGGGTGGGAGCGAAACATGTGCGGCATTCTTCTTAACGCTGTGCGCCGCCTCTCCACGTTCCATGTTCCCCGCACTATTCATGCGCTTTCAAAATCCGCGTGTATGTTCCCATGCCCTCCGCTATATATCCAGCAGCCGGCTATACGCATCCAGCGCGGCATCTCCGGCATTGCCCGCAAGCACCTTCTTGGTAAGCGCCTTACCGAGCTGTACGCCTTCCTGATCGAAGCTGTTGATGTTCCATACGAGACCCTGAAACATGATCTTGTTTTCAAAGTGGGCAAGAAGCGCGCCAAGCGCATGAGGCGTAAGCCGTTTACCGAAAATGAGGCTTGAAGGGCGTTTACCGGTGAATTCCTTGTTGGGATTAGCATCGGTTTTACCTTTGGCAAAGGCGACTATTTGCGCCGCAAGGTTTGCCTTGAGTTTTGTCTGACTGCCTGATCCGTCAACCGTAACGTCATCCTTGCGCTGGCTTTCAATGAATCCGATGAACTGGAGCGGAACAATATCCGTACCTTGATGGAGCAGTTGGTAGAAGGAGTGTTGTCCGTTGGTGCCGGGCTCGCCGAATACCACGGGACCGGTGGAATACGCTACGGGCTGCCCGCTACGGTTTACACGCTTGCCATTGGACTCCATGTCAAGCTGCTGCAAATGGGCCGGAAAGCGGGAAAGCGCCTGACTATAGGGAAGCACCGCCGTATAAGGAAAATTGAGGAAATTCCGTTCCCACACGCCGATAAGCGCGTCAAGCAGACTCGCGTTCTTGAGTATATCGCTTTCCAGCGCCAATGCGTCAGCCTCATGCGCTCCTTCGAGTATCTGTTTGAAGGCGTTGGAACCAAAGGCAAGGGAGAGGATTACGCCGCCCACGCCTGATGTTGAAGAATAACGCCCGCCGATAAAATCGTCCATGTAGAACGAGTCGAGGTACGCAGGATTATGCGCGAGCGGACTCGTTTCACTGGTTACGGCAACGATATGTTTACTGGGATCAAGCCCCGCGGCTTTCAGCTTTTCCTTTACAAAAAGCTCATTGGCAAGGGTTTCCTGCGTTATGCCGCTTTTTGACACCAACACAAACACGGTTTCCTCAAGCGGTACCGATGCGATCACTGTAGAAGCGTCATCCGGATCGACATTAGAAATGAATTTCGCGGTAAGTTTCTTTTTCCCTTCGGTAACGGCCCACTGTTCAAGCGCGAGGTACAGCGCGCGGGGGCCCAAATCCGATCCGCCTATACCGATTTGTACGGCGTAGGCGAACCGCTTGCCGGTTGATCCCGTGATGGTACCCGCATGAACGCCGTCGGCAAATCGTGAAAACCGCGCAAGCTCCTGTTTGTAGAAGTCCCCAAGGTTTTTACCTTCAAATATGACGTCTTTGCCGAGCTGTCCGCGCAGCAAGTGGTGAAGCGCCTTACGGTTTTCACCGGTATTCATGGTTTCGCCATCAAGGATCGCCTTGTATTTGGCGATGAGTTCCTGTTCATCCGCAAGCGTCTGAAGCGCCGCAAGTACGTCCGTAGCAACCGGTTTTGCCGCGAAAGAATAAGTCAAACCGCCGGCCATAGGCGCAACCGCGCCCCGTATCCGCTCCGCGGTAAGTTCCGCTGCATAATCAAAACGAAGGCTCCTCTGTGCAAGCGTGGAAAGGGTCTTAAATGCCCGTGTTTTATCAAAATTGGTGTATTGCATGTCATGCTCCTGTAGGTAGAAGTATAGGTGATAAAAGAGAATTGTGGAAGATAGGAAAAATGGATCGAATTAATCGCGCCGAAAGAATGCGTCAAGGCAAGCATACGCGGGTTTTCACCGGTTTTATCGCGGTGTTCCGTTTTGCAATAGAGCGAAATGAGCCATAGGGGGTAAGAGGACCGGTGAAAAGAAGGAGTGCCACTGCCGGCAGGCTGCCTGTGCGAAGCATTACAGGATAGCCTTTTGCAATTATCCCATGAGGACAAATCTGGAAACCTCTAGATAGTAATCCCACGCAATGGGAAGGACAAGCGGCCGCTTTTTCAGGCCCGCGATTAGTCTTCCGTACGGCACTGCCTCCCGCCTATGCCCGGCGTGTAATTTTTGTTCAGAGGCGCAGGGGCTTCGGATCATCTTTAGCAATGCCGGCAAAAGAAAAGTTTTAAGCGCCGGGAGTTGGAGTATTCCTTCGTCATAAGCGGCGATGATCTGCTTAACGATGGTTACTAAATGAGTATTCACAGCAAATTACCCTTTAGCCTCTTTTCTACTTTGGCTTTATTTCAAACTCGCCGTACATCGACATGTTTTCATCACTTGGTTGTTCATGGACCTGCGGCGCCGCTTCCCGTGCCGTATCGCGGCTGACGAGTTTTGCCGGTGCGGCTTGCGCTTCTTCAGCCGCTACCTGTTCTTTCCAGATAGGCTCCGCCTCTTTTACCGCGTCCATGTCGATGATGAGCGCGATACTCGTGTCATCGCCCTTGCCCTTGGTTGCAAAATTGTACACGAGATCTTCCAGTTGTTTACAGGTCGATTCAAAACCGTCTTCGGCAAAGGTAAGCGCGATTGTGCGGTACAGCTTGTAAAGATGCTCCTCGTTTTTTTCGACAGGATAGTTGTCGTCTATCCCGTCGCTGCACAAAAACACGGCAGCGGGCGGCGCTTTGTCTTTATGAAACGAAACATAAACACGCGCGCGCTCCGCCGCATCGTCATCACAGATGGAAGTGGTCTGGTTCAGAAAACATCTATCGTCCCAGGGCACGGGCTGGTCAAAACTGCCGTCCTTGTAAAGCGCGGTCAGCCTCCCGTCGCCAATATGAATGCCGAACCAGTGCGTTTCGGTAACCGCGGCGGCAATGAGCGTTGTACCATAGGCGTGATGCAGATTGGCGCCCTTTTCATACCGGCGCCGGTATTTTTCCGATACATTTTCCAGTTC
>JAITAN010000210.1 GCA_031284105.1 Treponema sp.
TTGAAAAATCGTTTGACTTTTATCATAGACGCACCGCCTTCAATACGGATTCAAACATAAACAAGAAGCCGTTCTTTGCTTATTCCATCCGCACCCTGCCGCGGAAGCTCCGCGACAAGGTAAGCCTGTCCGCATATTCGAGGTCTCCGCCTACGGGCAGACCGGATGCGAGGCGGCTCACCTCAATATCCTCTTCTCTCATCAGTTTTTGTAGGTACAATGCCGTGGTGTCCCCCTCAACAGTCGGATTCATGGCGAGAATCACCTCATGTACATCGTTTTGTTTCACCCGTAACAAAAGCTGCCCTATGGTGAGATCGCTCGGATGTATGCCCTCAAGCGGCGCAATGAGTCCTCCCAATACATGAAAGCGCCCGTTAAATTCACGGGATTCTTCAATAATACGCACATCCTGGGCGCGTTCAACTACGCAAATCGTATGGACATCGCGAGTCATGTCCGTGCATATCGGACAGGGATCCGTCTCCGTAAAGCTGCCGCATACGGAGCAGCGTTTTATTGCCTCGTGCAAGGACGCAAGCTGTTCCGCAAGGCTGCGGGCATAGCTTGCATCCGTATCAAGGATATGATAGGCAAGACGAGATGCGCTTTTTTTGCCGATGCCGGGCAGCTTGGAGAATAAGGTTACAAGCCTGTCAATGGCGTTGGGTTCTCGAATGTTCACGCCATACCCGCAAACATGGAAGAAATATCCGGCATACCGGCAATCCCGCCTATTTCTCGTCCGATAGCCTCTTTCACTTTGTTTCGCGCATCTTCAAAAGCGGAGACAATAAGGGATTCAAGTATCTCTTTGTTATCATCATGCATCAGTTCCGGTGAAATCCTGATCGCCCGTAGTTCAATGAGACCGTTCAAGTCGATTTCCACCATATCGCCGCCCGCCGAACCGGTCGCTCCGACAGATTCGAGTTTTTTCTGCATGTCGCCCATCTGCGCCTGTAGCGCCTGCACATTTTTCAAAAGATCGAATGGATTTATTTGCATATCTGCTCCTTTAATTTACTATGGTTCCATTAAATACCCTCAAGACCCGTTTCGCTTGAGGAGAAATTTCCTGAACCGGTTTATTCTCTCCAATAACCGTCTCACGATGTACAAGGTAACGCTTGAAACCTTCGCTTAAGGATTCCGGCGGCATATTCTCGCGTCTTTCAACGTTGTGAACGGCAGTATCGTAGACGGCATACGCGGTATCCGCATATCCGTCATCCATATATGCGCTTGTACCGTCCGCATGACGCGGACCCTTTTGTTCCCCAAGCAGTTTTCGCGCATCGGCAATGACTGCGCGCAATTCCAGCGGCGATACCCATTTGTCAAGAAGGCAAAGTTTTGAAATAACGGCTTCAAGCTCAAAACGCGGAGAAATAGAGTAGCGTATATCGCGGTACAACCCAAGAAGCAAATCTAACGCCCGCTCGATCTGTTCCGCATTGAGGGTGTGCAGCACCCGTTCCGAAAAACGGGACGGACTGTCCGACAAAAGAGCTTCTCTCCTGATACCGGCCTTCAAAAGGAGGATGCTGTGGTAAAAACCCGCCATATCAATGACAAACTGTTCGATGGCGACGCCGGCGTTCAGGAGATCGTCAATGAGAAGCAGGGCGTTCCGCCTGTCATGCTCAATACAGGCGGTTGCAAGCGCGTTGAGGTTATCTATGCCCACCAGCCCCAGCTTTTCCCTAATGAGCGCGGAGCGGAGACGTCCGTCTGAAAACGAGACTACCTGATCGAACAGGGTATACGCATCGCGGAGGCTGCCGGTTGATTCACGAGCGATCCAGAACAAGGCTTCATCTTCCGCCTGTATCCGCATCTCTTCGCATGTTTTCTTGAGAATGTCGGCAATGGTTTCTATGGGAATAAGGCGGAATGCAAATTGCTGGCACCGGCTTTTAATGGTAGCAGGCACCTTGTGAAGTTCCGTTGTGGCAAAGATAAAGACAACATACGGAGGCGGCTCTTCAATAGTTTTGAGAAGCGCGTTGAATGCGCTGTTTGAAAGCATGTGAACTTCGTCAATGATGTATACCTTATAGCGGCTCGAATTGGGAGGGAAAAGAACCTCTTCTATAATTTGCCGCGCATCATTAACGCCGGTATTTGATGCGCCGTCTATTTCAATAACGTCAAGGCTTCTGCCCTCCGCTATCTCGCGGCAGTTGACGCACTCGCCGCAGGGGGTTACGGTGGGACCCTTCGCGCAGTTAAGGGAGCGCGCAAGAATACGCGCGCTGCTGGTTTTACCGCACCCGCGCGGTCCGGTAAAAAGGTAGGCATGGGCGATGCGCCCTGTTTCCAGCGAACTTTTCAGAGTAGCGGCGACAAATTCCTGACCCGCCAATTCGTCAAACGTTTTCGGTCTTCGTCTTGCGGCGGTTACCTCATAAGCCATGAAAACAGTATAACAAAAAAAAACCTTGTAAACAAGATGAACACGGCGCTATAAGCCTCCGCCGACCGTTGCTTCCTTCCGAACCTGGCGGGGTTGAGCGGCGCTTACACGCATGTCTCCTGATTACAAGGCCGGTACAGGATAGCTAAAAGTCGATAAAGTGTCAAGTGGGCGCGCGGGCTCATCAAAAGCGGACGAATCCCCCAACCCTAATCTTTCTTTTATCTCCGAAAATCGTTCAAGCGTCGCCCTTATGCGCCTATCGTTTCCGCAATCCGTTTAACCCTTCTTCAGGATCAACGCTTATACCTTGCGCCGTGTCCCCGCGCGTTGCCCAAACCCATGCCGTATACGGCGCCGACGCTTTTTTCCAATACTATTTCATGCGCCCTATAGCAATACATCTTTGAGGCGTCGTTCGCAATTTCCAGACCGCTGCCGCCGGGACGCGTTCACGCTAAAGGTAAGAGAGGAACAAGCAGATATAAAGTAAGTATGGAACGTACTGAAGAACAACAGCAAGAGACGGCGCGATTGCCGCCGAAACCGCGGGGACCTGTCAAGATAGACAATCGAACCTTGCTCAATGCGCTTGCCTACCGGTGTGAACATGGACGTAAATGGTGGAGTTTGCCTCAAAGGTGTGGGAATCCGCAGGTACTCTAGATTGAAGCGACGGGAGGGGAAAGGGAGCCGGTAGAGGTATGCCCTCTTGATTCAGCGACGGTCAAAACGCATCCGGCCGCGCATGGAGCGGATCAAAAAGGAAGGGCCGGGGAGGTATGGAATACGAAGGTACATACGGTAACGGCGGGGGATAGAAGACCGGCCGCCTTCAGGCTCCGTGGGAGTATGACGGCGAAACGATGTTTCGCGCGGGACTCTATACAAAGCGGAATGAGGCGGCGCGGTTCCCTCTCGGCGGCTCAAGGCGTTTCGAGGGATGTGCCGCCCGCTATGACAAACGCGCTTGTATCTGTCCCGCTTGTATTCGCATTGTGTGAACACGTCCTAGCTCCCCTTTTTCAAAACCGACGGTACGGCGGGTCCATAGGCAAGCCGTAGCGGAGTAGAGGATTACGCAAGTATCCCCCG
>JAITAN010000182.1 GCA_031284105.1 Treponema sp.
TCATTGCCACCGCTTACGGTATTCTGCTGGCGGCGCCGTTCCGGGCAATATCGGGTAATGGTTTTTGCGTTGTTTATTGCGCTTTTCGCAAAAAAAGCTGGTTTTTTCATCAATACATGAAGCTTTACTCTATACATCCTACCATAATCATACTATCATAGTAACATCGTTCTATCGATGAAATTTCAGAGGACGACGTGTTGCTTGTTAGGGGTTGTATATGAGGCGTAATGCGTTTGCAATGCGGTTAAAACCGGGTTGCGGGAAAGAATACAAAAAACGGCACGATGAAATCTGGCCGGAACTCAAGGCGGAACTCCGCAAGGCGGGCGTTTCGGATTATTCGATTTATCTTGACGGTAAAACCGGAACGCTTTTCGCGTTTCAGTACCTTGCCGATGACGCTACAGACGGCGAATTACCGAAAAATGACATTGTAAGAAAATGGTGGCGTATGATGAAAGATATTATGGATGTCAATCCTGATGAATCGCCAATCAGCGATCCTCTGGAAGAAATGTTCCACATGGACTAAAAAGGACTAATCTATGATTGATATGTATCTTCTGCACCCCTCCGATCAACTCGTAATGATCATGAAACGTATCTATGAATACGGAATGACCACCATTTCCGGAGGGAATGTGTCTATAAAGGATGATAATGGGGATGTGTGGATAACTCCTGCGGGAGTCGATAAAGGGAGTCTTACTAGAAACGATATTGTCTGTGTAAAGCCTGACGGTACGGCGGCGGGGAATCATAGACCCTCCAGTGAGTTTCCTTTTCACCGGCAGGTGTATGAAAAAATGCCGCATCTGCGGGCGGTGTTGCATGCCCATCCGCCTGCTCTGGTTGCGTTCAGCATGGTGCGGAAGATACCCGATACTAGAATACTCACAAGCGCATACCGTGTGTGCGGGAAAATAGGCATGGCGCGGTACGATTTACCGGGAAGCGTCGGATTGGGAGAAAAGATCGCTGCGGTGTTTGAACAGGGATGTGATGCGGTGATGCTGGAAAATCATGGAGTGGTAATAGCCGCGAAAGATATTTATAAAGCGTTCGCCATGTTTGAAACCTTGGACTTTTGCGCCCGTATTGAAATTAATGCCCGCCGTATCGGCACGCCCGTCATTCAAAAAAGCGAAGACCTTGAACGCAACGCGCAAAAGACAGTCCCTGTTATGCAGGAATTTGTTCCTGTTACCCATAACAGCGAAGAAAAAGCCGCGCGGCGCGATATATGCAATGTAATACAACGCGCGTACAAACAACGCCTTTTCACCGGATCCCAGGGAACGGTTTCCCAGCGCTTGAGCGCCGGATCGTTTGTGATAACGCCAGCCAAGGGTGACAGAGCGTATATCGCGCCTGAAGATTTGGTGCTCATTGACGGCGGTATGCGGGAAGCCGGGAAGATACCGGACGATTCGGCATCGCTCCACGCGTTGATCTACGAGACTCACCCGCACATTAACGCTATTATTATCGCCAATGCTCCGAATCTCATGGCGTTTGCCGTTACGGGCGCTGCATTTGATTCCAGGACCATACCGGAAAGTTACATACTTTTGCGGAATATGCCGATGCTTCCGTTTGACGCGGTTTTTTCCCAACAGGAATGTGTTGCGAAAACGGTTGCCAAAGAAAACCCGGTCGTGCTGGTGGAAAACGATTGCGTGATTGCCGTAGGCGGCAGCCTTATCAATGCCTTTGACCGGCTTGAAGTTGGTGAATACAGCGCCAAAGCGATTATCGCATCTCGTGAACTGGGCGATATTGTAACGATCAACGAGGCGCAAGTCGCCGAAATAGATAAAGCATTTCATCTTAATTAAGGAGATCGTATGAATTTATTTGATCATGCCAAACAAAAGTACGAACAAGCCGGCATTGATGCGGAAAAAGCGATGCGTACGCTTGCGAACATTCCCATCAGTATTCACTGCTGGCAGGGGGATGATGTTACCGGCTTCGAGGTTTCCGGTGAGGCTCTGTCCGGAGGTATTCAGGCAACAGGGAACTATCCGGGCAAAGCCCGGACGCCGGAGGAACTCATGGCGGATTTTGAAAAAGCCGCATCGCTTATCCCCGGTAAAAAACGTATCAACCTTCACGCGAGTTATGCGATAACCGGCGGCAAAATGGTTGACCGGGATGTTTTGTTGCCGGAACATTTCAAGCTCTGGGTGGAATTCGCACAGAAAAATCGTCTTGGAATAGATTTTAATCCGACCTTTTTCAGTCATCCCTTGGCGAAAGACGGGCTTACGTTATCCCATCCCGACGCAACGGTTCGGGAATTCTGGATTCGGCACGGCATAGCCTGCCGCCGCATCGCCGCATGGATAGCGGAACAGCTTGAATCGCCGGTGCTGAACAACTTGTGGATACCCGACGGTTACAAGGACATTCCCGCGGACCGGCGCGGCCCGCGGGAGCGGCTCAAGCGGAGTCTTGATGCAATTTACGCGGAGAAACACACGGGCGTGATTGATTCGGTAGAGAGTAAAGTGTTCGGCATCGGAGTCGAAGCGTATACCGTAGGTTCAAGCGAGTTCTATATCTCGTACGCCGCCACTCATCCGGGCGTTTACCCTTTACTGGACAACGGGCATTACCATCCTACGGAAATGGTGAGCGACAAGATTCCCGCGCTCCTCCTGTTTTTCGACAAGCTGCCGCTTCATGTTACCAGAGGGGTACGCTGGGATTCGGATCATGTGGTGATTTTTGAAGATGAGATCCGTGAAATAGCAAAAGAGATAGTCCGTAACGACGCCCTCGACCGGGTTCTTATCGGGCTTGATTTCTTTGACGCTTCCATCAACCGGATTGCCGCATGGGTTATCGGATGCCGGAGTATGCAGAAAGCCCTTCTCTATGCACTGCTTCAGCCTAACAGCCGTCTTAAAAACCTGCAGGATGAAGCGCGGTACGGCGAGCTTATGATGCTTCACGAAGAACTCAAAACCTATCCCTTTGGAGCGGTGTGGGAAGCGTATTGTGAACAGGAGAAGGTTCCTGTTGATGAACTATGGTTTACCGAAGCGGAGCGGTATGAACGGGACATTCTCAGCAAGCGGACGTGAAGGGGGGATTCATGCGGTACTACCTTGCGATTGATATAGGCGCTTCCAGCGGACGGCATATTCTCGGTTCGGTTTCCCGCGGAAAAATGACCATCGAAGAAGTGTACCGGTTTCCCAATGAGATGCGGCAGGTACACGAAAGTCTATGCTGGGATACGGCTTTGCTTTTTCGGCATATACTCATGGGGATGAAGAAATGTAAGGAAGCGGGAAAGATCCCGTACAGCGTGGGTATTGATACATGGGGCGTGGATTTTGTGCTTACGGATAGAGAGGGAAGCCCCATCGCGCCGGCGGCAGCGTATCGGGATAACCGTACGGAAGGAATGGATCGGGAGGTTGAGCGGCATATTTCTTTTGAAGAGCTTTACGGCATTACAGGCATACAAAAACAGCCGTTTAACACAATCTATCAGCTCATGGCGCTGAAAAAGAGAAATCCGGCTTTGCTCGAAAAAGCGGAACGCCTGCTCATGATCCCCGACTATTTCAACTTCCGTTTGACCGGCGTTGAATCCCATGAATACACGAATGCGACTACCACGGCCCTCGTGGATGCGGCGCGGCGGAATTGGAGCGGCCCGCTCATCGAACGGCTCGGCTTTCCGCAGCGGTTATTTCCCCCCCTGTCCTTGCCCGGTACCGTTCTTGGAACGCTTACCCCGCATATACGGGAAGAAATCGGGTATGACTGCATGGTAGTACTCCCCGCCACCCACGACACGGGGAGCGCGTACCTTGCGGTTCCCGCGCAGGGAGATGACGCCGTCTACCTTTCCAGCGGTACGTGGAGTTTGATCGGCATTGAGTCCCCATCTCCCATCATGGATGCGGCGGCCAGAAAAGCGAACTTTACCAATGAAGGAGGCTATACGTTTCGTTACCGGTTCCTGAAAAACATTATAGGGCTTTGGATCGTTCAGTCAATTAAACGGGAACTGGGAGACGCATATTCTTTTGCGGTTTTACAAAAGGAAGCCGAGGCGTGCGGTACGTTTCCTTCTCTTATTGATGTAAACGCGCCGGAATTGCTCGCGCCGGCAAGCATGATAGACGCGGTAAAAAACCAATGCACGGCTCATGGGTGCGCCGTTCCGCAAACGCCCGGGGAGCTTATGCGATGTGTTTACCGGAGCCTCGCCCGCTGTTACGCGGATGCCGTACACGAGATAGCGCTCATCACCGGAAAAACGTACAGAGGTCTTCATATTGTTGGAGGGGGCAGCAAAGACGGCTTCCTGAATCAGCTTACCGCGCAAGCGAGCGGTATACCGGTGTATGCCGGTCCTGATGAATGTACGGTAATCGGCAACCTCATTGCGCAGATGCTTGCGGCGCATGATTTTTCAGATATTTCTTCCGCAAGAAAAGCCGTTGCGGAAAGTTTCCCTATCAAAAAATATATCGTAATTATCCCCTGACGTATAACTCGTCAAAGAGACCTATTGGGAAGCCTCCGCGGCCCCTCTCGGGTATACGAGAGTGACTATTGCGAACGTAATTTACGTGCCGTCCTGAAAGAAAAAGCAATGCTCTTGTGTGGCGATGTGGGAGGGAAATTTTTAACTCCGCAGGGAACCCGTTCAGCTCAAAAGGGAATCCGTTCAAGTCAAAAAGATTCTCGTTTAACTCCACAGGGGAGCCTGTCCTAATGGCTGTGTAATTGGGCAATCTGTGACCGGACTAATGTCCGGTCACTACAAAATGGACCATGCCGATTAGGAACCGGAGTTTGGCGCTTAACCAAGCGAGCCATTGAGGAAAGGAAAAGAACAGGTTCCGTTCCGATGATACGCGCTCTGGGGCGTGTTCACCCAACGATAAGCACGGTACGATTGCCGGGGTATAACACAGGGGGATAATTGCGAAATATATTTAACCTGCAGGCATGGCCTGTTCCTAAACTTCGGCGCCGTATCAAGAACGGCGTACGGCTTTCCGTCTAATAGAAGCGTATACGTGTCAGTGATACGGGCGTATCACGGGTAATGATTCGCCCGTATCATCGGCAGTGATAAAGGCGCGCTCGCCCTGTAAGGGCGTACTCTGCACGCTACGGTGCAAATACTACGGACGTAGATGAGGCAAGGGCACGGATGAGTCATCATAGGGCGGTACCGGAGGCGTTATATTGACAGCTAATGAGGCGTTTATTATTGATAAGACAAAGCAAGACAAGTTTATTGAAAACGTATTGAAAAGGACTCTGTGCGTGTCGAAATTATACGTTCCGTCTCCCCTATGGCGAGAGCTTTATTTATATATGTCGCGTTAAAAATATGCTGCGTTAAAACCCCGCAGCCAATGCCAGACCGGCGTTGACAGTTCCGAAGAAAAAGGATTGGCGCGGGTAAAATCGGGAAGCCATTCACCGCTCGGCGATAGTTCCTGATAAAATCCGTCTTCTATGCCGAATTCATCAAGCCAGCCAAGAACAACCTCGTATTCAGCCTCGTTCACATAACGGTTGGGTGCATCTGCAGTACCAACCGGCGTATACTGCATCATAAGCGAGAGCAAGCCCTTTCCTGCTGCATGTTCCGCAAACCAGCGAAGGATGCCCCGTGTCGATTCAAGCCGTCCGGGCAGCACAAGGTGCCGTACAATGACGCCTGAACGCAGGACCGCGCCCTCATAGCGTATATCCCGAAATTCCAGCATCTTTTTTATTGCTGATGAAGCGGCTTCACCGTAATGAGGCGCTTTGAAAAAGTTTTCCGCCATCGCAGGATCAAGGGTCTTCAGGTCCGGCAGGTACCCGTCGATTACCTCTGCAAGCAGGGAAAGAGCTTCGAGACTTTCATAACCGGAAGAATTCCATAACACCGGAATGACCAGCCCCTGTGTCCGGGCCGCTTTTATTCCCGCGACAAGAGCCGGTACCGCATGGCTTCCGGTAACGATGTTGATATTCTCCGCGCCGCTTTCTTGAAGCGTAAGACATATCCGTACAAATTCGGATTCGGCTACGGTTTTACCCATCCTTTGATGAGAAACCTGATAGTTCTGGCAAAACGTGCATCGCAGATTACAGCCGCTCACGAAAATGGTACCGGAACCTCGATTTCCCGTAATAGGCGGTTCTTCTCCCCGGTGAATAGAAGCCGCTGCAATACGAAGCGCCGAAGTTTCCCCGCAAAATCCCCTTTCTCCAGACAAACGGTCGATGCCGCATCGTCGGGGGCAGAGACGGCAGTTTTTGTATGAAGATAACGCATTGTCCACACAATCAGTATACTATAAGCCTCCGGTTAAGAGCAATTAGTCCATACTCGATTACGCTGCGGAACACGTTAAAGGCATGGGACGAAAGGAATAGGTTTTAACTTTATCAACCATTAAAAATCATCAAATTACCCATAAATAGGCATTGACTTTGCGGTAATTTCTGTAGATAATATGTGCAGTTACGTGTATGAAACTAAAAGTCGTCTTGTTTTTATTGTTCTTTTTTGCGTTTTTCTCACGGCTCTTTGGATTGGGTGAGGTAACGCTGCGTATCGGGCAGGATGCGGGTTGGTCTTTGGTTGAGAAACGGGATGGCGTTACCGAAGTTGACGCGCATCGTCCATGGACCGTGCTTTCACTAATCGCGGCTCAACCTGCCGCGCAGGGCGTCTATACCGATATGCTGTTTGCTTTTGATGAGACTTCGCCGGATCGCTTTGGCGATAGCGTCGGCAATTACAAAGTACTGATGAGGGATACCGACGGCGTATCCCGGTCGGACGGGCTTATGGCGCGGTATGGAGCGGGTGCGGCGATCTTTTCAGGACGGTACAGCGTTGTGTCCGATGGACCTCTTGTCATTACGCCCCAAACAGGCGATGCGCTCTTCGCATCCGGGAAACGGGTTGGTGATTTTAGTATAGAGTTTTGGGCCCTGCCGTTCAATGTAGATACGGGTGAACAGATGTTTGCGTGGAGCGCCGTAAAACAGCGGACGAGAATCGATTACATCATGCAGAGCGTTACGTGTACCGTATCTAAAAACAGGTTCCAGTGGACATTTCTTGACTTTTTTGCTTCCACGCGCGATGACGTGCGTTCAACAATTACCCTGTCCGGCATTATGCCGATCATTCCCAAGACATGGTCGCATCATCTTATTCGCTTTGACTCCTATACCGGTCTTTTGGAGTATCTCGTTAATGGTAAGCTTGAAGCTCTTACCTATGCGACTTCAACAGGACATGAGAGCGGCGATGTGTATGCCCCGCTCATCGGGGAGGATGGTAAGTTCGTTTTGGGCAAACAGTATGTCGGTCTGCTCGATGAAGTACGCATGAGCGGAGGGTCTCGGATTGATACGGAAACTATGGGAACGCTGGACATCGCAAAATTTCCCGCCGCCGGTGGGCGCATAGAGACTCGTAGTATTGATCTTGGAGAACCGAATGTTCAGATAGTCAGAGTTGATGCTTCAACCGGTAGGCTTTCTTTTATAAATAACAAAATTAGGAATGAATTTGCCGGAAAGTCTGCGATCAGGTTTTCCGATGAATCCGCCCTTCAATTCTTTATCCGTACTTCCGATTCCCCATACCGCTGGATAAATGAGTGGCGTGTATTAACGCCCGGAGTAAATCTTGATGAGCAGGTAAAGGGTAGATATGTGCAGCTTGCGGTGCAGTTTTACCCAAGCGGCGATGGAGAAGCGACTCCGTATCTGGACGAGATCCGTATTGTTTACAAGCCTGATGAACCGCCGCTTCCCCCTACGCTGGTTACCGTCATTGCCGGAGACAATGCGGTGGATCTATCATGGAAAAACAGCCCGGATATTGATTTAATGGGGTATTTTGTATATTATGGTACCGTTTCCGGTACGTATTTTGGAGAAGGCGCGGTATTGGGTGCGTCTCCTATAGATGTGGGAAAACGTACTTCGATTCGGATTGACGGACTTAGAAATGGTACGCTTTATTATTTTGCCGTTGCCGCATACGACAGCTTGAATCCGCTCCATCTGGGGGCGTTTTCCCGTGAAATAACGGCAAGACCCCTACAGGTACGGTGAACGAATTGTTTAAGCGTGGAAGGATGACGGAATGAGTGTTATAAAAATGCAGAAGATCGCCAAACTCATTAAAGAGAGCGATTATAAAAACGCGGAAGAATTACTTAAAGTTGTTCTTAAAGAGTCGCCTCATAACAGAACGGCTCACTTTTTTTTCGGTATGGTGCTTGCGAAAACAGGTATGCTTAAGGAAGCTGAAGCGGAATTTCTTAATTTAGTGGTAAACGATCATGGTGATATCGAAGCTTTATGCGCGCTTGCGATGGTTTATCGGTGGGAGGGTAAACTCACGGATGCGCTCGGTACCTTTAACGAGGCGCTCGAACTTGATCCAACACGTATCGAATTCTACCGCTATATAGCGGATATTCAGATACTGGAAAAAAATTTAAAAGCCGCTTTTATGGCGTACGCGAAGACGATTGAATGTAATCCCGATTTTGCGCCTGCATACAACAACCTCGGCATCGTGTATTTTGAGATGAATGAAATTAATAGATCCCTTAACGTATTCCGAGAGGCTATTTCCCGTGAAAGTGGTAACGCAAAATTTCACTACAATTACGCCATTGCACTGGAGGCAAACAGCCAATTGCAAGAAGCAGTACATGAATACGAGATTGCGGTAGGCATAGACCCTTATTGGACTGCGGCGCAGCTCAACCTTGGCGCTATTCTGGCAAAATTAGAGCAGTTTGACAGAGCGGGTGGTACTTTTGATGTTATTCTTGATGAGGATCCGTTCAATGCTGATGCATGGAATAATATGGGTGTTGTGCTGACAGAGCAGGGGTATAAGGAAGAAGCGATCCGTCATTTTATAAGGGCGCTTGAAGAGCGTTCAAAGTTCGAGTTGGCGCGTCGTAATTTGGACAGCGTAAAAAATGATGCCGAGCCTAAAGTTGACTTTGCCGTTGCGGGAATGCATCTTGATGAGGAAACAAGCATTCCCTTCAACCTGCCGAAACCCGAATTCGAGCCGCTTTCCGGTGATTTTATGGGTATTGAAATACCGTATTTGGTTGAATTTATGAACCATCTTAAAGAAATGATCAATTTTTTACCCGAACAGCAGAGAACAGCGTTTGACCGGAGCGGCATCCGTATCAGCATGGAACATATCATCAACATCTTTATGGGACATCGAGGTATTTTATGGGAAATTCAGGATTTGTACCTCAAGAAGCAACCCCAAAAAGTAGGTTCCGCTCCTGTGCTGGAACGTGCCGGGCAACCGGACGCGGGAGAGGCGCTGAATGGAGCGCTTAACGCAGTTGAGATTGTCGAGTTCCTTACCTATTTAGGGACGCTTTCCTCAAGTCTTCCGGAGCCTGTAGTAACGGACTATCTTACAGAGAAGTTGAAGACGGTTGTTTCGGCGATACGGTAATATGTTGTTTTAATAATTATAGGTAAAGAGCTGTGGATAAAGAACTTCATGAAAAAATGAAACAATTTATAGATAATATGCCGAGTCTTCCCACAACGGTTTTCAGAGTGATAGAAATTTGCGATAATCCCAGAACAAGTCCGATGGATCTAAATAAAGTGATTTCTCTGGATCCGGTTCTCACGGCAAGAGTACTAAAACTCATTAACACGGCGTATTGCGGGATGAATCAGCAGACTATGAATCTTGCCCGCGCCATCACCATGTTGGGGTTTAATACCGTAAAAAATTTGGTGCTTTCGAGTGCGATGTCAAGAACATTCTCGAAAGATACGTACAAAAACCACTTTGATATGAAGGCGTTTTGGCAACATTCCTTGAGCGTGGGTGTTACGGCAAAACTTCTGGCAAAGAAACGGGGTGTTGACCAGAAACAATGGGCAAACTACTTCTGTGTGGGATTTCTTCATGACATAGGTAAGCTGCCTTTTAGCGCTCTATTTGCCGAAGATTACATGAACGCCATTACAACGGCGGAGCAGGAGCGGCATTCTTTGTTTCATATTGAAGACAGGTTATTCACTATGGACCACTGCTATGCGGGACAGGTAATCGCTGATTTGTGGAAACTAGACGGTGAACTACGGGATACGATTGCCTGCCATCATAATTATAGCGATTATAATGGGCCGCATAAAGATAAATTGTTTACCGTCGTGGCGGCAAACAATTATGTTATTCTTTCAAAAATGGGATTTTCAGGCGATACTTATCCTGTAGAGGTTGAGCCGATGGTTCTGGAGGAACTGAAAATTTCACAGGATATTTTTCTTGCGCTGAAAAAAGAAATTCTGATTGAGATTGAAAAAGCGCAAGTCTTCTTAAGGATATAAGCGGTACTTTATAGAAAAGAATCGTGCGATTTAGCGTGAGGATCATATACGCGTTGCTGTATACAAGCCATCGTATATGAAGTTAAGGGGGGAAAATGTTATCAGTTCGTTTCTGGGGAGTTCGGGGGACGATTCCAAGTCCCGGAGCAGCTACAATTATATTCGGCGGTAATACTGCCTGCCTTGAAATTCGTGCTGATGAACGCCTTATCATTGTTGATTTAGGAACAGGTATTCGCTTGCTGGGAAATTACCTCATAGCAAATGATTTCAAAAAAGGGCCTATCGACGCCGATATTTTCGTTACTCATACGCATTGGGATCATATCGTCGGTTTCCCGCTTTTCGCGCCGCTCTTTATTCCTTCCAGCAGGTTACGCATTTGGGGACCCATTTCAAGTGAAGGTGAGACGCTGAAAGATATTTTGAGTATGCAATTGGCGTATAAGTTTTGGCCCATACGCTTAACCGAACTTTCCGCCCAGCTATCATACGGTCAAATACAGGAAACGACGCTTGATCTCGGTAACGGGCTTATTGTTAAAAGCAAGTATTTAAACCATCCGATATTTTGTCTGGGTTACCGTTTTGAATATAGGGGAAAATCTATTGTTACTGCCTACGATCACGAACCGTTTATAAATCTGTTTCTCGCGGATCCCAACGCTCCCGATTATGATGAAGAAGCAATGGAGGAAGGGGCGCGTGTGGCGGCAGAGGAGAATAAGAAGATAGCCGCTTTCTTCAAGAACGCCGATATAGTTATCCATGACAGCCAATACACCGAAGCCGAGTATCATCAAGGAAAACACGGCTGGGGACATTCGCCATACGAACATGCAATCGCAAATATACGTGATGCCGGTGTAAAGAATTTGGTTTTCTTCCACCATGATCCCGATACTTCCGATGAAACACTCGTACAGCGTGAAAAAGACTACCAGATTAAGAACGATGGTCCCTCATCAGGATTTTTAAGTAAGCTGAATAAACTGAAACATACATCTGTTATTATGGCGAAAGAAAACATGACGATAATAGCGTAAGCCGAAGGCGAGGCGAATGCCTTTATGCAAAGATCTAAACGCAGAATCTGATATATGCCGGACGGATCGTAACAATGGTTAGGGCGTGTTCACACTACGTAGGCGATTACACATACAGGACAGATAGATAAAAGCCAGATGTATGTTGACCGCTGTTGAATCCATGCGGTATACTTCGGATACCGGCAACCTTCCCCCCGCCGCCTCGGCGTCCAGATCGAGGCGATGGAAATAGACGGTTACGCCATTACAACGGCAAGCTCCACGTTAAATATGCGGGCGGCGGTAATGGCTTGCATGATTTTTCATTATACCGTATTCTCTCACGATAAACTATGACTCGTAACCTACGATATTCCGCTCTTGTTCTCCGTGTGCGCCCCATAGGGGAGTCAAACCGGGAAGCGTTCTTTCTCACCGCCGAAAACGGCATCGTCAGGGCGACGATTTTTGGAGGTCCAAAAAGTAAATTGCGTTCCTGTATCTCGCCGTTTCATCAGGGGACGCTGTGGGTATACCACGATACGGTGAAAGACTTTATGAAGGTAACGGATTTTGACGTGAAGCAATGGCGTCTCGGTTTACGTGAGCTATACGAGCGTTCTATGGCGGCGGCGGCGCTTGTGGATACGGTTACGGCTTCCCACGCCGGCGGCGGAAATTGGGCGGCGGCGCTTGAACGTGCAGGCAGGACGCTTGACGCGCTTGATAGCGCCGATGAACCTATGGTGCAGCGTGTTTTTTACCATTTTCTGTGGAATTGGATCGATCTGATTGGAGAAAAACCATCTCTGCGTGGATGTTCCTTGTGCGATTCCTCGTTTGGCGGCGGCGCTGTTTTGTACGCGCCGGTTGAGGGTGCGTTTCTGTGTCCCTCGTGCGGCGAGGGACGTCAAGGGATTTTGTTGGGAATCGGCGCCAGAAAGTGGCTTGCCGCAGTAGAAAATTTGCCGCCCGCCGCGTTGAACAGGTGGTCGCTGGATACCGGATCGCTTGCCCAAGTGCGTTCTGTAACGGTTGCGCTTATGGCGGGGCTTCTGGGAAGAAGGCTTGAAAGCTGGAACTGGTGAGCGTCCGCTGCATACGGAGCATACTGCCGCGTTGCGGCCCTGAACCCCTACACTTGCACAAAATTGTAGTCCATGATACTATCTCACTATGATAAATTTTCTGCGGAAAAGATACTGTCTTGTTATTGTAACGGCGTGTTGGGTTTTTGCCATTGTCTTTGCGGAATTTTTCGTTCTTACTAACCTCGATCACGATTGCATAGGAGAGGCGTGTACTATTTGTTTACACATGGAAATTGCCCGGCGCCTGTTCGAATGTCTGGGATGCATCTGTATTATTGCCGGTTTAGCTTCTCGAGCGTACGCTCTTTTAGGACCCATCATAAGGCACCCCACGCCGCCTACCCTCGTAACATTAAAAGTAAAATGTAGTTTCTGATTTTTGTAAATTCCCCGTATTCTTTAAAAATTATAGGCGCCTCGCCGCTCTGCGGGGACCGGGCTTTACACTTCAATCATATAAATCGGAGGTTTATATATGAATAATATCCACCATTTTGGGCTTGGCGGCATCAATGCTAATCGCCTTAAAATACGGGGTATGGAACCCCGGCCGCGAGTAAATCTATGGCGGTAGATGCCATACTAACCTGTCAGAACGTTTCATTCGGCTATGACGGACATATAGTTGTTCATAACCTAACATTTTCTGTGGAAAGAGGCGATTACCTGTGCATTGTGGGGGAAAACGGTTCCGGCAAAAGCACGCTTATCAAAGGCGTCTTGCGGCTTATTACCCCCTTGCAGGGCAGTATCATCATAAACGCCGGCAGCGCGGCAAAGAGCAAAGCCGCTCCGCAGGCAATGCAAAGTTCATTCCCGAAGATAAAAGGAAACGCCGTCGGCTATCTTTCCCAAGCATCGGCCGCAAAAAAAGATTTCCCGGCAGGCGTAGCGGAAATCGTCTTTTCGGGCATGACCGGCGGTATGGGATTGCGCCCCTTCTATTCCCGCAAAGAAAAAGAATTGGCGGAGAGAGCTATGGGCCGGCTCGCCATTACCGCCTTACGGAATCGCTGCTTCCGTGAGCTATCCGGCGGGCAGCAGCGGCGCGTTCTCATTGCCCGCGCCCTGTGCGCGGTATTGCGGGATGATGCGGCGTGGGAAGGCAACGCGAGCGCGTGCCGTAAAATGCTCGTACTGGACGAACCCGCAGCCGGACTTGACCCGCTGGTTACCGCGGAATTGTACCAACTGTTGCAAACGTTGAACACAGAGCTGGGCGTTGCCATTATTATGGTTTCTCATGACATTGACTCGGCTCTAAAATATACGCGTCATATACTGCATATCACGGCGGCGGGGAGTTTTTATGGAACTCATGCTGAATATACGCAATCAGATCACTATAAACGTTTAATTGGAGGTAATGATAAATGAATAATCTGATTACTACACTCTCGGAAATGTTCTCATATACCTTTCTCGTCAGGGCTTTTATAGTCGGCGCTTTGGTCTCAATATGCTCGGCGCTGCTCGGCGTGAGCCTCGTCCTGAAACGGTATTCCATGATAGGAGACGGTCTTTCCCATGTCGGGTTCGGCACGCTCGCGCTGGCAACCGCGTTTAACCTCGCGCCCCTTTCGGTTTCTATTCCCATTGTCATACTCACGGCGTTTCTGCTTTTGCGTTTGGGCGAAAAAAGCCTTATAAAAGGAGACGCCGCTATTGCGATTGTATCGACAAGTTCTCTCGCCCTCGGCGTCATCATAATATCGCAAACAACCGGCATGAACACCGATGTATGCAATTATTTATTCGGCAGTATCCTTGCCATGAATAAAAATGACGTGTATTTGAGCATCGCCTTGTCAATTACGGTACTTGCGTTGTTTATCGTGTTTTACCATAAACTATTTGCCATAACGTTTGACGAAACGTTCGCCAAGGCGACCGGCGTCCGTACCGGTTTGTATAATATGCTTATCGCTTTTTTAACCGCGATTACCATTGTGCTGGGTATGCGTATGATGGGGGCCATGCTTATTTCAGCGCTCATCATTTTTCCCGCGCTTACCGCAATGCGTATTTTCAAGCAATTTAAGAGCGTAAGTATATGCTCCGTGTGTATTTCAATACTCTGTTTTTTCAGCGGTATTGTTATTTCGTATGTATATGCAATGCCCACCGGCGCAAGCGTTGTGCTGGTAAATATCATTGCTTTTATAGTATTTTGGACAATCAGTTCACTTAGAAAGAGAGGAGCGATTATGAAGAATGCAGGCGTAAGCGTTGTAAGCGTATTCGCGGCGTTTATATGCGTGCTGCTTGCCGGCGGTTGCAGCAACGCAAAAGAACAAACTCAAACCGCCGCTGCGGATGGAGCGGCGTCCGCGTTCAGCGCGCCGAAAAGCAACAATGCGGGAACGCTATCGGTAGCCTTGCCGGACGGCGCGGCGGAGGTCAAAGAGGACGCGGTAAAGCAGGGCGGCGGTCTTGTTGAAATAAAAGAAAAGCTGTTTATCGCGCAGGTAAATGACGTATACCTCAACCCTGAAGAGTATTTCGGCAAAACGATAAAACTACAAGGGCTTTTTAAGATACAGCGGTACGAGGATACAACCTATTGTTTTGTGCTCCGGTACGGTCCCGGATGCTGCGGGAGCGATGGAAATGCAGGCTTTGAGGTGGCGTGGGATGACGGCTCGCTTCAACCGCAATACCCCAAAGAGGACGATTGGGTGGAAGCGACCGGCGTACTAAAAAGCTACGAGGAGGAGGGCTTCCCCTATTTGTACCTCGCTCTAAGCGATCTTACGCTTCCGGAAGCGCGGGGCGCGGAATTTGTAACGCAGTAGGACCGCCGGAGGCGCCGCATCCTTTGGGAAACGCGCCCGGCGCGGATTTCTTCTATTGAAATCTCCTTTTTTTACCGATATAATAAAAAGCCATGAAGAAATATCCGCTCATCGTTGCATTTATGTTTCTCTCCTTGCAGGCATTCGCCCAAAGGGTAGCGTATCCCTACTGGTATATTCTTGAGCAGGGGAAGAGTTCTTTCAGAAGCGGTCGATACGGCGATGCGCTCAACGCTTTTGAAGACGCTAAACGAAACCGCAGCGCGATGTATGAAAAGATGGAGCAAGACTTCATCGCCGTTCTTTCCATGTATGAAGTACGGCGTATGAGGGATTCCCTTGATGATATTGAACGGTACATTACGCTCAATTATCTTGACAACGCGGCGGCCGCGCTCAGGGAACTCTATTTCCGTGTTCCCAGGCAATCGCTGTACGGTTCCGCAAACAATGCGCTTAAGGCAATCGGAGCTCTGAAGCATTATCCTGAAGCGGAATACTGGATCGGAGAGGTATACCGTATCGAGGGAGAACTTAACCTTGCCCTTATACAGTACCAAAAGGCGTATGAGCAGAGGGCAACCCTTGAAAACCCGAATTTTACCATAGATATCCTTTATGAGATCGTCGGTATACTTCAGATAAAGCAGGATTATACCGGAATGGAAAGATGGTCCCAGACCCTCTTGGCCTTGGACGGCGTATGGTCGGGTAATTCCGCTCAGTTGTACACGCGGAACGCCATGTCGCGATTGCTTGAAAGCGACGGCGGCATACACCGCTTTCTGACGGTGTACCGTTACGACAATGCCCAGATCGAACGGGTACACCGGCTTTTAGGCTTTTTTTACTACGATTCCGGCAGGCATGGCGCCGCGCAGGAGCATTTGCTGTTTTCATTCTTAATAAATAGTACGCTTATTATCAACGAACTCATCAGAAACCGGTATGATTTTGAGTTTACCTCTCTGGAAGCGCTGTTTGAAGAAGCGGAGATGAACGTCGTTTTGGCTGATTTTATGTCTGATACGGAATACTACAAAACACTGTATTATCTCGGCTGCGCCTTATACGCAAACGGCAAAGCGCCGCCGGCCCGCGAACTGTGGACCGTCTTGGCCGGCCGCCGCGCCGTAGCAGGCGAATGGGCCGTCCGCGCCGCAAACCAGTTGAAATCGCCCGTCATTGAAAAACCCAAGGAATCGCTCCGGTGATCCGTCCGCGCATACCCGCCCCGTATCCGCCCGATACACCGCCGGCGATCCGATCGCATACGCATCCCGTATCCGCCTGTTACAGCACCGGCGATCCGAGCGTATACCCGCCCCGTATCCGTCCCGATACACCGCCGGTGATCCGAGCGCATACCTGCTCCATATCCACTCTGTACACTGCCGATGTACCGCTCTGTACACTGTCGATGTACCGCCCGGTACACTGCCGGTGATCCGCTCGTATACCAGAGCCGTATTCGCCCGCATACCCGCTCCGTATCCGCATATGTACCCCCTCCGTATCCGTCCGGTACACCATCGATGTACCGCCCTGTACACTGTCGATGTACCACCCGGTACACTGTCGATGTACCGTCCGGTACACTGCCGGTGTACCGCTCTGTACACAGGCGGCGATCCGAGCGCATACCCGCTCCCTATCCGCCCGATACACCGCCGGTGATCCGCTCGTATACCAGAGCCGTATTCGTCCGGTACACCGCCGGTGATCCGCTCGTATACCAGAGCCGTATCCGCCCGCATACCCGCTCCGTATCCGCCCGGTACACTGCCGGTGATCCGCTCGTATACCAGAGCCGTATTCGCCCGATACAC
>JAITAN010000228.1 GCA_031284105.1 Treponema sp.
GAGCGGGGCGAACACGACGGACTCAGGACATTCACCGCCCGCGGCGGAGAACCTGTTGAACCGGAAGTGTAGAGCGGGCGGGCCGGGAGAGAAGCGGGTGTCCGGCATAACGTATCTGAAAACCGGCGGCGGCCGGCCGTATGTGACGGTGATACTCGATTTATGGGATCGCAGCGTGATAGGACGGGCGTTTTCGGAGGACGGGGAAGCCGGTCATGTATGCGATGCGCTTATGACGGCCCGCACAAACCGCAAGCCGAAGAGCGGTCTCCTCTTTCATTCGGATCGGGGAGTACGGTATTGCAGTAAAGAATTTCGAGACGCGCTGGCGGTGTGGTGTCCGCAAGTCAGACAGAGTATGAGCCGGAAAGGGAACTGTTGGGACAATGCCTGTGCGGAGAGTTTTTTTTAAGACGTTAAAAGCGGAAGCGGATAAGGTGGAAGGGAGACACTCAAAAGAGGAGGTGAGGGTAGCGGTATGTGAGTATATAGAACCGTATTATAATAAGCGCCGAATGTCTACGGCGCTCGGCTATGCTGCACCTACCGCTTAACCTACTGTCCGTCACATCGGGGGAAGTCCAACACTGAGTTTTTGGGATTAAGTCTTGTAAGCAATATTTGACCGCCTAAAAAATTGGAAATGACATCAAATTGAATTTTGCTAAAAAACCGGAGTAATTTCCTTCTACATTTGTCGAAAGCGACTCGTCCCTGTACAAATACTCGTCTTTGTACGCATAGCGGGCGAAGTAAAAGCTGAATCCTTTGTCATCTCCAGAACCGGTTTTACTCGTTCTTCTTACATTGTCGTTGCTTTTGTTTTGCACCCATTCAAACTTTCCAAATTTATCATTCATTAAAATCCTTCCATTAATGAGAAAGCGAAACATCCGCACGAATCCATGCAGCTAGGGCATGTTCTCACACAACGCAAAGAGATACAAATACATACCGGTTAGATAAAAGCTGTAAACTGCACTCAATTTTGTCATAACGGGTGACAACTCCTCGAAATCTTTGAACCGCCGCAAAACCGCGATCCATCTCTTTCCGCCATTTATACTCTTCCATCTCATACTTCCATGGATGAACGCGGTTCCATGGCGCTACCGGATTAAAACCTCAACTCCTATGTCCCAATCTCGCTCGTATTCATAATCATCCGTGCATCGTTTTTTCAGCTCCATGCACGTCTGGATGCGTTTCGACCATCGTTGAATCAAGAGAGCATACCTCGGATAAAAGTAATCTTTCCCCTCCTACGGCATTAAACACTCCTTCCAGCACACCTTGTTTCGCTCGACGGTTTAAGCTGGAGGACATGCCGATTTCCAAAGGTTTGAGGCAAAGTCCGCCACTTACAACCATTCTCACACCGGTAGATGAGTGTGTTAAGTACGTTGCGATTGTCTATGGCGACATTTCCCCACGGTTTCGGCGGCGCTGATGCTATATCTCCAGACGGTGTTTCCCGGTTAGTTCCATACTTATTTTATCTATCTTTACCTCTCTTTCCTTTAAACACACCCTAGACAATCATAATGGAAAATCTTGTTTTATCTTACGAGTGACCGATTTGAACGTTTTTAAGGCGGTGGGTCTCATCGTCGCTGATGAATCGGCATCCTCGGAGGGTATAACCCAATTTTTATCGCCATACTCAAACCAATAGCACCTCGTTGCAAAACACGCACGCGTGCTGAACAAGTGGGAAATTTCATCTGGAGAACGACACGACAAAGGCGCGTGTGTTTTACGGCATTGCCCGGCGATACCGGCGCAATGCCTTCCATGGTTACAAGCACTATCGCTTAATATCTTTAAGGTAGAACCGATCGCTTGAGAAATACTCTTTGGTAAGTTTTGCCACCAAAGGGCTTAATACCAGAATAGTGATCATGTTCGGCAGGATTATCAAGGCGTTGGTAAGGTCGAGTACGGCGAGGATCGTTTCCAACCCGAAAGAAGCGCCCAGCATGATACTCATCACAAAGATGATACGGGTAAACTTGGAAACAGTAGTATTGAAGAAAAATTCCACCAGTTTTTCACCGTACCAGATAACTGCGATGATGCTGGACACCGCGAAGAGGAAGATAGAGATAGTAACAATGTAACCACCCGCACTGCCCAGTACCTTTTGGAAAGCCGCAGCCGGCATGGTAAAAGCCAAATCGGGTCCGATTTCTTTCCACACGCCACTGGACAATACCACCAGTCCCGACATGGTACAAACAAGCCCATCGACAAAAACTTCAAACACGCCCCACAGCCCTTGGCGTACCGGGTGATCGGTAACCGCAGCCGAATGGGCGATGGGCGCGGATCCCATGCCCGCCTCACAAGAATACGTAGCCCGGGCAAGTCCCATGCGAATAGCCTTAGAAACGCCCGCGCCTATGAAACCTCCGGTAGCGGCGGTTCCGGTAAAAGCCGACTTGAAAACAATGGTGAGACTGGGGAGGACATTCCCGATATAAACGAATATCACGGCAAGGGAACCTGCCAAATACAACAGGCACATGATGGGTACCATCTTGTCGGCTACCTTGGCGACCCGGATAAGCCCGCCTAACACTACGACGCCGACCAATACCATCAGAACGAAGCCCGCCGCGTACTTGTTAACTCCCAAGACTTCGACGTTTTGGATGAGCGAGAGGGATTGAGTCGCGATAGAGGGCAGGTAGTATATCACGGCGATGAAAGCTCCGGCTCGAGCCATGATTTTGCCCACGGACTTTATGGGAAAGCCCTTGATCATGTAGTAACCGGGACCACCGATATAATGGCCGTCGGAATTCCTTTCCCGGTAGTAAATCCCCAGTACCACCTCGGTGAATTTGGTGGCTCCGCCGATGAAAAAGATCACCCACATCCAAAAAAGGGCGCCGGGTCCGCCGAAAGCGATAGCCGCCGGCACGCCCGTAATATTGGAAGCGCCGATGGTGGAAGCCATTGCCGTAGCCGCAGCCTGAAAAGGACTTATCGTGCCTTCTCCCTTGCCTTTATCAAGTATCTTACCAAAAGTCTGTTTGATGATGTAAGGCAAATGTCGAATCTGAAAAAAATTAAGTCTAATGGTAAGGTATAACCCGCCTCCCACCAGCACAACCAAAAAGAGGACATTCCAGAAGAATCCTGAAATGGCACCCACCACCGAAAAGAAATGCTCCATATCGCACACTCCTTATGTATGGAAATTTGCCTATAATGCCGCAACATCATCGGCAAACGCCGCTATTGTAAAGGCGCAAGCCTTTATTTACTCATCCAGTAAAGACCGGTAGATATCCACCACTGCGGGGATAATCCCATCGTTAAAATCGAATCGTACCGTGTGAATGGGCGCCCGTCCTTCGCCCGTTCCTACCCCAAACATGGCTCCTGCGGTTCGTTTGGTAAACCATGCGAAATCTTCAGCCCCCCTGCTCGGCGTATCTACTTCCAACAGGGGCAATCCCAGCCTTTTCACGGCTCGGCGCACCTTATCGGCGCTTTCCTTGTGGTTGACGGTCGCGGGAACGGTGTCGTGAAAGGCAATATCGTATTCCAAGCCGTATTGCGCGGCTTGTTCCCTCGTCTTATCCTCAATCTTTCGCGTCAGTTCTTCCAATTCGCCGTCAAACTGACTGCGGAGGGTCAGCAGCAGGCGGCCTTCGCTTGCCGACATACCGAAGGCTTCCTGCCCCGCTTGTATCCCAATAACGGTACACATCACCAGCCCTTTGTACAATGCGGGATCCGTCAACTCAGAAATACTCCGTATGATCTCGGCGATGGCAAAACACGGGTTTCGCCCGTCTTCCGGCTGACTGGCATGGGCGGGAATACCTTTGAAGCTGATTGCCATGCCGATAGAGCCGCAGCAAGCGGTCCCGTCTATCACGGCGATACAGTTTTCAGGCAGCCCCGGCACATTGTGATAAGAAAATACTTCGAAAATACCCGCTTCATCCATTAAGGGCGCGCACTCAACCGCGCCCTCGACGGTTTCTTCGGCATGTTGAAACACAAAATACACGTTTTTATCCGCGCCGTATTTGGCTACTTCAAGAGCAAAGGCAGCTAAACTGGCACTGTGTCCGTCATGCCCGCATTTATGGGCAACACCAGGGAACCGGGAGCCGTAGGGTAGATCAATGGTCTCGTCTATGGGAAGCGCGTCAAACTCCGCTCGAAAAGCCATGCCGGATCCGCCCTCGCCTGCCCTGTAAAGGGCGTAAAACCAGCGTCCCTTATCCACAATTTCAAGCGATGTATGTCTCTGCAAGAATTCCATCAAATGCCGTTTCGTCCATATTTCCTGCCCGGATAACTCCGGGTGCTGGTGCAGTTCGCGGCGCAACATTATAGCCAGATTCAAATGCTCTTTATCCATTTCGTTACCTTCTTTCGATACATATATGCAGACGTTCGCCTCACATAGCATTCCGCCTGTAAACGTGTAAATTTATAATGTATTGTACGTATATGCCGTATAAATTGCAAGAGCATAATCACCCCAAACGGTACATAATTCACATATTTATACAATTTATACAAATTATACAAAAAAAATTCGCTTCTCCAGCGCCGCGCTCTCTAGGCGGGAAGGCAATTAAAGTTTTGCGGTGAGCAATCAAACTTTGCGGGAGTCAATTAAAGCTTTCTGCCGGCAATAATAGTTCGCAATTATCCCTTGACGTATACCCCGGCCGTATGGGTCACATTCACCCACTATTCGTACTTCCATTCCTTCTTTCTCCGGTTCGCTACCGCCGGCGCCCGCTCGTCCCCACCACCGGTTCAAGTCTCGCGTCCATCACGATGTTATTCTCTTTTCTCTACGGCGCCGACGCGCGGGCGATTACGACGATCAGGTCATGCCCGGTCGCCCCGTAATACTCCCGCAATGCCACATCACGGGGAAGGGTGCTGTAGCTTCCGCCTACCGCCGTCAAAAGGTATCATCGAGCCTCATATTCCTTATAACCGCGCCATCGCTTCCAGGTGTTTGTCTATCTGCGCGGAGCTTGTTTTTTCCCCGCCCCGCTTCATTACCGCCGGAGATTCAAGTCCGCGCTCATAGCTTGAAACGCTATCAATCGTCCAGGCGTTCATCGTTTTTGTTTTCCTCGTTCAAGCAAGACAAGCACGTAATAGGTCATAAAAACATACAAACCCATAATTGAAAGATTGACCGCAAAGAACACTATGGCGGGGCGTTCTTCCTGCCAGTAGTCAAAGGAAAAGCCGAGAAACAACTTTGAAAACATATCTCTATCAAACGATGACCATACGCCGCAAACGGCAATCGCCAGCGCGAGACCACGCATAAGCGTTTTTCGTATGCGGGTTTCTCCTTTAATTCTCAGCATCTTGCGGAAAGCCTTCATAATCATGCCCCAATGCAAACCGAGGTGCGCGCCGATCAACGGCAAACACCAATAGGCGGCGCTTGTGTGTATCAGCCTTATTGCCATATCGCTGGGCAGGCGCAAGAACGCAAGTACGGTTCGGGAATGCAATAACCCGGTGATAATAAGCGCTGCCATCGCACACGCAAGCAATAGATTAAGCGCAGTCATCACGCCGCGCCGCAGGGTATACGCGCCGTTAAAAATACGCGCCCACCAGTTCCGGTTGAGCGCATTATGCGCACAATACACACCGCGCACACGGCGGCGCCTATCCACTCATGGGCGGCGTCTCCGGTTGCGCGGTACATAAGGGCGCACAGTAAGAGGATACTAAAGGCAAGGTCGAGGATGAGCCGCAGGGCTAACCTTTTGTTCACCGCGCCGTTAGACCAAGCTTGCGAAGCCATGCCGTAACATCTCGGTGAGGCGCGGTTACCCGCGTGTTGTCCTTGGGGTTCGTGTCAAAGGCGCTGACGGAAAGCCCTTCTCCGATAGCGGCTTTGGGGCAAAGTTTCTTTATGTCGTCAAGGCTGCGCCCGTGGGTAACAAGCGGATATATCGTCTTGCCCGAAAAGTCGTAAGACTCAAGGAAGGTGAAAACCCCCATCGGCAGGGTTCCCCACCAGTTCGGATAGCACAGAAAGACCGTGCCGTATTGCCCCATGTCGGCGACCGCGCCGGAAAGCGCGGGGCGGGCGTTGGCGTTCTGTTCCTCTCTGGCTGCCACGATACACTCGTTGTAGGTGTCGGGATAGGCTTTCACCGTCTTTATCTCGAATAAATCCCCACCGCTTGCCTGCGCGATTTGCCCGGCAAGCGCCTTGGCGTTTCCGCTCCACGAAAAATACGCCACCAAAACTTTGTTACCTTGGCTTTGCGCCATCATCGGTACCTCCATACAAAAAAACGTTACTGCTAAAA
>JAITAN010000232.1 GCA_031284105.1 Treponema sp.
TGCCGCCCGACCACTGCCCCTCTTTATCCCGGCGCAAACCAAAAATCCACGGCGTTCCTATCAGGCGCATTTGGTTTACCACGCCGCTTACCGGAAAATCCTTGTAACTCTCCTTGCACAACTGCGCGAGCTGATCCTGGGGAAAATCCGCGACCGAAAGCATTTTTCCGCATAGAAGCCCGTTTTTCTCCAGATATATCTCCCATCCCGCCGTTGTTTTTCCGGTTTTTTCATCAACACTGATCCAAAACCCCACCACCGGATCTTCCGCAAAACACAAACCCGCGCTTAAAAGCGTCAAACATGACATAAAAAACAACTTTCTCATCTTTTTCTCCCTAATGAAAAATATCGTGGTTTTCGCGGCGCAAAGTAACGTAAAAACCTGCGCTTGCAACGACTGCCAGTATACAGAAAGCCCTTCTGAATGTAAACAACCGGAACGCATTGACTTTCAACTCCATCCTGATATAGCATACTGCTGAGGAAAAAAATGAAACAGTTGAAACAATCTCCCCTCGCCCAAAAGATCGGCGGCATAGAAGCCGTTTTATACGGTATCCTGCCTCCTTCCGCAGACAGCGGGTGGATAAACGCCGTATTTTCCCCTGTGGATGTTTCTCCGGCGGCAACACGCGCGCTCATTGAGCCTGCGTACGACCTTGTACAACGGGGGGGCAAACGCTGGCGTCCTCTGCTTGCAACGCTGGTGTGCGGAGCCTTGGGCGGCTCTGAACGAGACTGCCTTCCGCTCACGCCGCTGCTGGAACTCTCCCACAACGCAAGCCTCATCCACGACGACATTGAAGATCATTCGGACATGCGCCGGGGAGAGCCGTCCGTTCATATTAAATACGGCGAAGACGTGGGCATAAACAGCGGCAGTTTCCTGTATTTTCTCCCGCTTTGCTGCATTGATACGTGGGACGCCAACGCCGAACAAAAAAACGGCGTCTACCGTCTCTGGGCTGAGCATATACGCCGTCTCCATCTAGGGCAGGCCATGGACATCACCTGGCACCGCCATTTCGACAGTATTCCCGGCGTCGATGAATACCGCGCCATGTGCGGGCTTAAAACCGGCTCGCTCGCCCGTCTAGCCGCAATGCTCGGCGTTTTCACGGCGTGCATTGCCTCCCCGCGACTGCAAAACGCGGGCCATGACAGGAGGACGGAGGCAGCCGAAGCGCTCGGCGCGGCCGCGGAAAAACTGGGCGTGGGCTTTCAAATTCTGGACGATGTGAAAAACCTCACTACCGGCAATCCGGGGAAAAGGCGCGGCGATGATATTGTCGAAGGCAAAAAAAGCCTTCCGGTCATCCTCTACCTGCACGCCGGCAGCGCGGACCTTGCCTCGAAAAAACAATATGTCCGGCGCTGCTTCCAGGAAGCCCGTGAAAACGGCAGCACCGCGCCGGAAGTGGAAGCGTTTATCACGCATCTGGAAACGTCCGGTGCGATAACGCGCGCCCGGCAACAGGGAGAAGCCCTCATCGAAGAAGCAACGTCCGTATTCATGCGGGAAACGTGCGCCGGCATTCCCCTTGACCGGAATTACCGGGATTTGCTTGCCGAACTTATCGGCTCATTAGGGTAAACGGCAAAAACGCGGGAACGGCAATTACGGAAATATTCATTTGACAAACGTACCGGCATTACCTATAATGAAGAACCATGAAGAAACTATCAACAAGCTTATTTCTGTTTTTATCTCTCGCCGCATCGTCCCTCTTTGCGCAAACAACATGGACGACCAACGGCGTGCTCTCCGGTAAACAGGCGGTTTCCGCTTCATTCGCCATGTACAGCGCGCCGCTCATTGAAAAGGGGCAATTTCCCCTATCCGCGCGGTACCGCTTTGAAATTCCGCGGGTGTCGGCAACGGGCGCTTTTCAGTTCAGCGAAGATACGCAAGACATTGTTCTGAACGGCGTTTATTTTCCGCTTACTATCCCGCATTTCCGGGTCGGAGCGGGCGCCTTGTACCACGGAGGCTGGTTTGAGATGGAAGGCGATCTCATTTCTTTTCAAAGCGACATCTTTTTGGGCGCGTATGCGACCTTTGATTTCTGGCGCATGTACCTGAACCTGCACATAGGCTGGTTTGAACAGATAATAACCATTCCCGCGCTTCCGCAGGAATACGCTACGTTTGCGCAAAGCGATATGGCGGTGTCTCTGTTTTTAGGCGGCAAACTGCTCGATAATTTCAGCGCCGAGCTGGGCGTCGCCTCCTATGAACTCTACCGGTACCACCTGTTTTTCAATCCCGCCTTTTCCATATCGCTGCGCTATGAATTCCAGACGCCGCGCCGGCAAGGCACGGCGCTTGAAGGACGCATCTTTGCGGAGCTATCGACCGCGGTACGGTATTCCGATATGTTCACCCTTTCCGGTCATGTTGAGTACAGCGCTACGACCATATCCATAGGGTATACATTCTAAAGGAGGAAACTATGAAACGAATTATAACGCACTATGCGCCGCATAGTGCGCCGCGTATTGCGCCGCTTATAGCGGCATTTATTGCGCTGGGCTTCACGCTCACCGCGTGTAACGACGAATACGGCTTGAACGAACTGTTGTACCGCGCCGACGACGTAAACGCCAGAAGCGCGTACAGCACGAAAGTCGATGCGCCCGGGTCAGACCTCGCTCCCAAGCCAGACCTGACCGGCGCGTACACCGTCCTGATCCTTTCGGATATACACTTTGGGGCGCACCCCGATCACCCTGATCTGCCGGAAGCGAAGTTTTTCGCATGGCTTGACGGACAAGACGCAAACAAAACGCCCGCCTTCTGCCTCGTGCTCGGCGACAGCGCGGAAGCCGGTACCAAAGAGGAATACCTGCAATTCAAGGCGTTTGCCGATAAACTTGAAACCGGCGCGTACGATGGGGGCGCGAATGGCCGTAAAATACCGGTCTATTCCGTTGTAGGCAACCACGATCTCTACAACAACGGCTGGCAATACTACACGCAATACTGTAAGCCCTACGTGTCCTACTACCATTTCACCACCGAAAAGTTTTCGTGGTATGCCCTTGATTCGGGAAGCGGGACGCTCGGCGGCAGTCAGCTCAAGAACCTTATCAGCAAACTCAAAGCGGATCCGAAGCCGAAGATCATTTTCTCGCATTACCCGATGTACGGCGGAGGCGGAAACTTCTATTTCTCTCTTTCCGACCCGCATGAACGAGCCGCGCTCATATCGGCGTTTGCCAAGTACAACGTAAAAATAGTGCTGGAAGGGCATCAGCATCCGGGCAGTTTTTACGATTTCGGTTCGTTCAAGGAGTACAATGTAGCGGCGTTCCGTGATAAGCAGAGTTGGCACCTTCTTACCGTCAATGAAGCAAACGGAACCGTATCGCTTGAAACGTTTACGGAATAGGTTTCCGGTGGCGGTTCCGCCTTTCATTATGCTGAAAATTTCTAACACAACCCCTTGATATTTTGGAAAAAGACACGGGAACCCAATTGTATTATATATTAACGCAAAAGATATGCATGAAGAAGGCTATAAATTTTATTTATCTGAAAATAAAATTTGGTTGGTAGACAAAGTGCCAGTAAAATATATAAGATTATTAAATGAAAAAACTACATAGAGAACTAATGATGTACGCCCCCGCTTCGCATAACGGGACGTTATGCGAAGCGGGGGCTAAAATGGTTATTGACAAAATATACAAAAGGAGTTATACAATAATGGTCAATAAAAAAAAGATGATGCAATAATATTTTGTGAATTCATTGAACGGAAAGTCAATGAATGTAGATCGCTTGAGAAAAAATATCCTAAACCAGAACTTGATATTCGACATTGTGAATTTTGTGATGCCTTTGCAAATGATCTGATGGAATTATATCAAAATTTTCAAAACAAAAATTTTGTCTCGGAATTTTCTGTTTATAATTTCTTTTGCGCATATATTTTTGGTTTCCACAATTGTATTATTAAGTCATCAATGGAAAAATATAAATATTATACATTTGTTGGAAAACCATCAATATGAATCATCGTTCGCGGTTCTGTCCGCGATATACGGCGTCCGTTTGGGACGCTTCCCTCCACAGCCGGCTACGCGCTTCTGTTGTAACGCGCACCCCTTGCGCGGTCCACACCCCTCGCCTGTTGAAGTGATAAAATCATTTATGTGTGTTTTTTTGGAGGGGGG
>JAITAN010000252.1 GCA_031284105.1 Treponema sp.
AAACGGCCGCAGATTGGGGGGTAGGGCGCAACGCAGTGCGCCCGCAGGGGGGCGCGGCAATGGGGCGGCTGTGCGCGCCCTAATGCTTGGAAACAGCGCCCCCCTTTTATGGAATAACCTGCCCGTGTTTAGGTCAGACTTGCCGTAGGTCAGACCTGCCCGCGGTTTCTAAAGAAGCCGGAACGGGACTTCCCCCAATGCAATCGCAGGAGCGCGCTGAACACTGTAGGTACCGTCCGCTTTGAAAGTACCGTTTAGGCTACTAGAAACAGAGTAGGCTAGAGCGATTTTCGCCGTGTCTCCGGTTCCGGTTACAACACCGGCGGAAGGACCGGAGTATAGGTAAGAGCTTCCAAACAACCATTCAAACCGCGCCTCCGCGCTTTCTTGCTGTTGATGTAGAAAAAAGGCTGTGCCGCCGCCGCGATATTTTATACTTTCACCAGAGTACTGACGGCGCGAGCGGTCTTGCGCCGAATTCCGCTTTCTGATATAATAATTTATTATGACACGAAGACTTATTACATCGGCGCTTCCCTATGTGAACAATGTACCGCACTTGGGCAATCTGATACAGGTTTTATCGGCGGACGCCTTCGCCCGCTTTTGCAGGCTGCGGGGCTGCGATACGCTGTATATCTGCGGCACAGACGAGTACGGTACGGCAACGGAAACCCGTGCGGCCGAAGAAGGCATAGAGCCGCGCTCCTTGTGCGACCGGTTTTATGCCGTCCATGCGGCGATTTACCGGTGGTTTGACATCGCTTTTGATACATTCGGGCGCACGTCTACGCCTATTCAAACTGAAATCGTGCAGGATATTTTTAAGAAGCTGGATGCCAACGGGTATATTGCGGAGCGTTCCATCGATCAGCTTCACTGTGAAACCTGCGGACGCTTCCTTGCGGACCGCTACATACGCGGCGTATGCCCGCACTGCGGCTATGAAGGCGCGCGCGGCGATCAGTGCGAATCATGCGGGAAACTCCTTGATCCTACGGAACTCAAAAACCCGCGCTGTTCAACGTGCGGCGCAACGCCCGCGGCGCGAAAGACGAATCATCTGTATATAGACCTGCCTACCTTAAAAGACAAACTCGAAGCGTGGATACAAACCGCCGCGCAAAAAGGCTTTTGGGCAAATAACGCGGTCGCCATGACCCGCGCGTGGATACGCGACGGGCTTAAAGAACGCGCCATTACCCGCGATTTGAAATGGGGTATTCCGGTGCCGAAAGCCGGATATGAAGACAAGGTCTTCTATGTGTGGTTTGATGCGCCTATCGGCTACATTTCCATTACCGGTAATTATGCCGTGGAAAAGGGGAAGGATTGGAGGCGCTTTGTCGACGACTGGTGGAAAAATCCCGATAATGTGGAGCTTTTCCAGTTTATCGGCAAGGATAATATCCCGTTTCATACGGTTATTTTCCCATCGAGTCTTCTCGGTTCGCGTGATAACTGGACCATGCTCCACCACATGAGCAGTACCGAGTACCTCAACTACGAGAGCGGCAAATTCTCTAAGTCCGAAGGGCGGGGCGTTTTCGGCACGGATGTTATGGAAACCGGTATTCCTGCGGACGTGTGGCGTTTCTACATATTTTACAACAGACCCGAAAAAGCGGATTCTCTTTTTACATGGAAGGATTTTCAGGAAAAAGTAAACGGCGAACTCATCGGCAATCTGGGTAATTTGGTGAACCGTACGCTCATGTTTGTAACCCGCTACTATGACGGCGTGATTCCGGAAGGCGCCGAAAACGCGGCATTCTGGAACACGGTGAGGCGTTATGAAGCCGGCATTGCGGAAAAGCTGGAACGCGCGGACCTCCGGGACGCTTTTCATAGTATCTTTGAATTGTGCGCGTATGCGAATAAGGTGTTCCAAGACGGGGAGCCGTGGAAAAAACGCACGACCGATCCGGCCGTTGCGGCAACCCTTATCAGAGACCTCAGTTTCTTGACGCGCGATATTGCCGTGCTTATTGAGCCGTACATGCCCCAGTCGGCTGAAAAACTGGCGTCCTTTTTCGGTTTAACCGTGCGTACCGGCGCGGAACATGCGCTTTCATGGGGCGATGTCGGCACGCCGTCGGGTATAACCCGCGTGGTAACATCCGAAGTACTGTTCTCCAAGTTGGAAGACGATACGGTTGAACGCTTGCGGCAAAAGTATTCGGGAACCCAGAAAGAGCGGCTGAATATGGAAAACGAGAATAAGGCGAAAGACGAAAAAGGTGAACGTAAACCGGAAGCGGTACAAGAAACCGTGAACGAAGCCGGCGAGCATACGTTTGCCGAATTAGACCTCCGCGTAGCGGAAATCGCCAAGATCGAACGCCACCCCAAGGCGGACAAACTCTACATCGAAACCCTTGATATTGCGGGCGAGGAACGGATCATCGTTTCGGGGCTGGCGCCATTCTATAAAGAAGAAGAACTCATCAACAAGCGCATCATCATTGCCTATAACCTGAAGCCGGCGAAGCTGCGGGGCGTTGAAAGCCGCGGCATGTTGCTTGCGGCGTCTGCAAAGGATGCGGACGGGAGGGAGATTGTTGAGGTGCTGGATGCGGGAGATACGCCCGCCGGCACGCGGCTCACGCTTGAAGGCGCGGAATTTGGAGCCGCTCCCCCGGAAATCACCATTGATGATTTCCGGGCGGTACCCATTACGGTACAAGAGGGGGTCGTTATGGCGGAAGGAAAGAAGCTCTACGCGGCCGGAAAGCCCATCACCACAGAGGTCGTCCGTAATGGCGAAGTACATTAGCCGGCTTGTAAGCGTTGTACCCGTAGATTTATCCTTCTGCAATACCGCGGAAACGTTTCTGCAATCCGGTTTCTGGGGCAGTTTCAAGGCGCGTTTCGGGTGGAATGCACGAGGGTTTCTGGCGGATTGGGGTGAGTTGGGGCAAACGCCGCTCATGGTCATACGGCGGCGGCTTGGGCCGAGATTGTCCTTTGCGTATATCCCCTGGGGACCGGAATTGCCGGAACAATTCCCCACGGATGACGGCTCGCGGAACCGCGCGCTTATTGAGCTTGCGGACGCGCTTCATTCCCTGCTTCCATCAGGTACCGCCTTTACCCGTTTCGATCCCCCTTGGTTTTCCGCGGGCAAGCCTTCCGCCATGCAAAAGCCCTTGCGCCGCGCCGGTGCGGATATTCAGCCGCCTGATACGGTACGTATCGATCTGACGGCTGACGAACATGATATATTTTCCGGTATGAAGAGCAAAGCGCGGTACAACATCAGGCTTGCCTCAAAGAAAGGCGTTACCGTTAAAAGGGCCGATGAAACGGGGATTTCCGATTTTTATTCGTTACTTAAAACCACGGCGAGAAGGGACGGCATAGCGGTTCACGGCATTGAATATTATAAAACCCTGTTTTCGCATTATAAGAATTATCTTGACGTTTCCAATCATCTTGATAATCAGCAGGAGAAACTGGAATTAGGGTTGTACCTTGCGGAACACGAAGGTGATATTCTTGCCGGTATCGTGGTGCTTTTCCGGGGCAAGGATGCGGTGTACCTGTACGGCGCGTCTGCGGATCACAAGCGAAACCTCATGGCGCCCTACCTGCTCCAATGGACCGCCATATCCTACGCCAAGTCTAAAGGGTGCGCGGCCTATGATTTGTTCGGCATACCGCCGAATGAAGACCCAAAGCACCCGATGTCCGGACTTTACCGCTTCAAAACCGGCTTCGGCGGTACGGTTGTTCACCGCCCGGGAAGCTGGGATTACGCATATAAACCTTTTATCAGAACGCTTTTTGTCATGGCGGAAACGGCACGGAAAAAAGTACGGTCTCTAAAAAAGATGAAAAGAAAGCGGTAGATATTCCGCTATAGACAATATATATAAAAGTTTCCGGCAAGCGCCCGATATTCTCCTATAATAAACCGGTTATGCGAAATACCCGCCAAATCTTTTAAAGAAATTATTGATAAAATTATTTCAGAATGATATTATGAAATAAATGAATGGAGGAATTATATGGCGGATGTTTTTGATTATAAAAAGGAATATAAAGAGTTATATTTACCCAAGGCTGTTCCCGTAATAATAAATGTTCCTGAAATAACTTTTGCGGCAGTTGATGGAAAAGGAGACCCGAATGATAAAGATGGGGAATTTGGAAAGGCTGTTGAATTATTGTATAGTATTCAATATACAATAAAAATGAGTAAAAAGAAACAAAATACACCGGAAGGATATTTTGACTATGTCGTTCCTCCTCTTGAGGGATTTTGGACGGTTGAAAATAAAGATGATGTAAAAAACAAATCAAAATACCTGTGGACCGCGGGGATAAGATTACCTGAATTTGTTAATAACAAAATATTTGAATGGGCTTGTAAGGAA
>JAITAN010000193.1 GCA_031284105.1 Treponema sp.
TCAGGGATTCTTGAGCATACCCCTGCTGCAAGAGCCGCAAGGACATGAAGATAATCCACAGCCATACGTTCTTTGAGCATCCGGCAAGAGAGCGGACAGGCACGTTTTAGTTCCACTTAATATCTATGGAGACGGCTGTCTCGTCCGGCTCGGGGGTGCTTCCTCCCGTTCCCGAGCTTCCTGTATCGTCCCGGACGATGACGGTATACCGTGCGCTCAGGCTTCCATAGTTTACGATAATGGCTATAGGCCCGGGAGTTCTAAAGGGATAGGGGTCGTCATTAACGAGGGTGGCAACGCGGGTGGCATCGGCATCTTCCAGCCAGATTTCGGTTTTATTCAAGGCGATCTTTTGGGTATCGCCGCTGTCATAGACCACAAACACCGAAAGGTGTTTTTCTGTTCTGGCAAAGGAGGAATTCACCTTGTATTCCCGATAAGCCGGTACCGGAAAAAGCGACTGGGAAATCAAGGCTTTTTCCATCTCATCGGTATTAAAAATCGTGGGAGTACCCGCATCTCTACAGTTCGTAAAGGTCAACGCCAGTATGATAGGGAACATTATTCTTTGTATCGCTTTCATCTCATTCTCCTTTTTACAACATTACACAACCCGCGGCAACGCCCGGCGGGTTGTGTATGCCTCTCAATGAACCGTGTAAATAAAATCATTATACCATTTATTTAAACCAATGACTAGCCGCTCCCAAAAAGCTGCTATCAGGTCTGACCTGTCAGCCCTGTATGGTTTACGTAAACAACATTCACCATTACACATAGTAGCATACTATATCACAACGTGAAAGTCGAGATAGTGGAATTTTTCATAAATTTTTACGATTTTTCACGCATATCCTGCGCTTTGCGGACAGTAGCGCGCGCCCGGGAATGATTGCGTTATTGTTAGGATTGTTTCCGTGTTCGAGGGGAATGCGGCGGCGCGGGCTTTACCCTGTATTCCACCCCTTTTTGCGCGCGGAAAGGGGCATAAAATCTCCACAAGTTGTTCACATGGGCTATAACGGGCGGGGGAGTTTACTACACGCTTCGGGGGAGTTTACTACACGTATCGGGGGAGTTTACTACACGCGTTGATGGAGTTTGCTACACGAATCGAATGTTTTGCACAAGTCAACTTATTATTACATAATAAGTTATACTCCGTTTTTTAGGGTGCAGAATTATAAGAATTATAAGAATTATAAAGAAGCGTTTCATTTTATAAAAGGAAAAAAGAAGAAAACCCATGTGCCAAGATGCGTTTCCCACCATAAAGCGCGCTTTCGGCGCGTTGGAATACCGGAGGTCTGACCTTGAAAAAGTTCTGGAAGAGGAGAGTTCAAAAGTTACATGAGGAGAAGTGTAATCCGCTTTAGACGAGCAAAGCGATGAGGGGAAAGGAACTGTATCAAAAAACTCTACCGGAAGGCGCCTTGCCCCAAAACCGCCGTCGTGTGCACGCCGCTGCCCGCGCTTCAAAGACCCCACCGCGCCGAAAGCTCGGATATGGTGCCGTCAGCCTGCATACTATCAAGAAGCGACTCAAGATAGGCGGCGAGCTTGTCATCGGATAGTTTGACCGCGATGCCATAGGGCTGAGGGGAGAAACTGTGGTCAAGAATACGGGTGCCGCTATCGACAAAGCTTGTCAGAAGGGATTGGTCGTTGCCGATAGCGTCCACCTTGCCCGTAAGGAGGGCTGCCATAAGTTCATTGTGGCTTCCATATTCAGCGTAATTCAAGCTTATACCGATTCTGCGCGCCTCTTCTTCAAACGCGTTTCTGGTGGTCGTCATTGTTACCACGCCGACGCGTTTTCCGTCAAGGGCTTCCATGGTGTCTATGCCGGAATCCTTTTTTACCATAACGCCCACTCCATCAACATAGTAGGGCGATGTAAAGCGGGAGGACTTCTTACGTTCTTCCGAAATGGTAATTCCGGCTATGAGGCTGTCGATTTCGCCGTTATCCAGAAGAACGAACATAACGCGCGGGGAAACCGGTACAAAACGGACTGCTTTTTCGTCTCCTAAAATATCTTTCGCTATGAGCCGCGCCAAATCTATCTCAAACCCTTCCGGTTCGGAAGACCCCGCTTCAAGATAGCTGAATTTCTTCATGTCTGCCGAGATGCCGACTCTAAAAACGCCGCGCTTTTGTATTGCCCGTATCTGGGCGGATTTTGAAAGCGGTTCATCACAACTGGAAAAAAGGATTGCTGCTATAGTGAAAAAAGTAAAAAAAGTGAAAAAGGTCAGGAAGCGTTTCATGCGCGGAGTTTAGCACTTTTGTAGAAACATTACAACCGGCTACTGTAAAGCCCAAGTTCTTATCTGTAAAGGATTAAGGGGCAACGAAAAGATTGGTAAACATATGAAACGTCTATGGCGGCTCACAAGAAGATGGATTGCATATTATTAGGAAGAATATATACTAAATCAAAAGGGTTTTTATGAAATTAAAAAGCGGCTATTTATTAGCGGTTACTTATTTTTTCTTTATAGGTTGTACGGCGGAACAGCCGTCTCTTGCGGAAACCGGTCGCGTTAGTACGTTTCACGACATAGCCGGCATAACCGATGAAGAAATACGCGCCATTGAGAGTATGCGGGATAAGACCTTTATCTATGGGACGATACCCGGAGAAGAGGCTTTTTACGCTGCGGACGGAACGTCTTCGGTAGAAGGATATGCGGCCCTATTCTGCAAGTGGCTTTCCGATCTTTTCGGCATGACTTTTACGCCGAAACTATACACGACACAGGAAGTGCTGGCGGCCGGACTTGCCGATACAACCATCAGCTTTGCCGGTACTCTTCCGCAGGGAAACGCGGGTCAGGGTATGCTTTCGACCAAGCCTCTGGTGCTTCGTACCAGTCTTTCTCTGGTAACGGGGGATGCCGAGCTTAAACCCATTATTTCGGCATTGCAAAAATACATTGACAGCGCCTCGATGGATGAAAAAGACAGTACGGGTGTGGCGCACCAAGTTACCAACCTGTACAACAAAGGCATCAAAGATTACCGGCGCCACGAGTTCTTCAGCCGTCTCAGCAAGGAAGAGCGGGAATACGTCAGCATACACCAAAATCCCAGCGCCATTATTCCCATAGGTACGCGCTACGACAATTATCCCATCTCGTTCTACAATGAGGAAGAGAACCAATGGCAGGGTATTTCCTTGGATATTTTTCGCGAGATCGAGGAACTTACGGGCATGACGTTTCGTACCGCGAATAAAAAGTCCGATGAATGGTTTATGATTGCGGATATGCTTGAAAGCGGGCGTCTGTCCATGGTGGACGAGTTTGGACATTCTGCGGAAAGGGAAGGGCGGTTTCTGTGGGCCGGCGTTCCCTATCAGACCGATCATTACGCGCTTATTTCCAGAATGGACCGCGCCGATGTCAGCATAAACGAGGTGCCGTATAAAAAAGTGGGACTTATCGCAAACTCCCTATACCGCACGGTATTCTTCAACCTATTTCCGGGACAGCAGCATACCAAAGATTTTATTACCATGTCAGAAGGCGTCAATGCGCTGGAAAAAGGCGAGATAGACCTGCTTATGGTAACCGTGAACCTGCTCCTTATGGTCATCAATTACGAGGAACGGTCCGGCTTCAAGGCAAATCTCATACTCGATCCCCATGAGACCTTTTTCTGTTTTAATAAAAACGAGGAGATCCTCTGTTCAATCATCAACAAGGCGCAGGCTTTCATTAATGCGGACAAGATAGTCGACCGCTGGACCCATCGCGTCTTTGATTACCGCAGCAAGATGAGCCGCATACAGGTACTATACCTTGCGGGTATTTTGGTGCTTTCTCTTGTCATCCTGATTATGCTTATCATCATGCAGTTCCGAAGCAAGCGGGAACATCGGAATCTTGAAGTTCTGGTACAGAAGCGCACCGCCGAGTTACAGGTACAGACCGAGCTGGCGCGTTCCGCATCTCAAGCGAAGAGCCAGTTTCTTGCTTCAATGAGCCACGAGATCCGTACCCCGATGAACGCCATCATCGGCATGAGCGACCTTATGCGTACGGACAACCTTGACGAAGTGCAGATCAGTTACTTTAATGACATCAAGAAAATGGCGAAATCCCTCCTTCAGATCATCAACGATATACTTGATTTTTCCAAGATCGAAGCGGGCAAACTGGAACTCATACCGGTGCATTATAATATCATCGGCTTATACGATAATATCGTGTCCATGAGCAAATATACGGCGGGCGTGAAAGAACTGGACTTCCGTCATTCTTTCGACACATCCATACCGGACGCGCTTTTCGGCGATGAGATACGGGTACGCCAGATCATCACCAATATCGTGAATAACGCCATAAAGTACACCCGTGCGGGGTTTGTCTCTCTGGATATGAAACGTATATGCAAAAGCAACGGAGACTCCATTCAAATTACGGTGCGGGATTCGGGTATAGGTATCAAGAAAGAGGATTTCCCAAAACTATTCGGTACATTCCAGCAGCTTGACAGCGAGAAAAACCGCGGCGTCGTTGGTACGGGACTGGGGCTTTCTATCTCCAAAAATCTCGTTTCTTTAATGCATGGCGAAATCGCTTTTGACAGCGAGTACGGCAAAGGATCGACTTTTATTATAACCCTGCCCTTGGTCGAGGGTGATTCGAATAAAATCGAGCAAAAAGAGATCAATGAGCGGGTAACCGCAAAAGACGGCGTGCGTGTGCTTGTGGTAGACGATAATTCCATTAACTTGACCGTGGCATTGGGTTTTCTCGGTACACACAGTATTTTCCCCGATACGGCCTTAAACGGGTTTGAGGCGCTTGAAAAGGTAAAGGCAAAGCGCTATGACCTCGTGTTCATGGATCACATGATGCCCGGCATGGACGGGGTTGAGGCAACGAAGCGTATCCGCGGATTAGGCGGTGAATTCAGAACGCTGCCCATCATCGCCCTGAGCGCCAACGCGGTGTCCGGCGCGCATGAAACTTTCCTTGCAGCGGGCATGGACGACTTCATATCAAAGCCCATCGAGGCTGTCCAGCTTAACGCCGTGCTTCTTAAATACCTGCCGCCTGAAAAGATAACCATATCCAAATCCGGCGAGGAGAAGGATGGTCCTGAAAACGCGCTCCTTGATGAGCTTGCCCATATAGAAAGCCTTGATGTAAAGGCCGGTCTTTCCCACGTTGGCAGCAATAAGTCGGCGTATATCCAGATACTGCGCCAGTTCTGTGCGGAATTTGAATCCTATATAACGGATATCAAGCGTTTTTGGGCAGGGGAGAATTGGGTGGAATACGGTATACGGCTTCATGCAATGAAGGGCGTCTTTGCTAATATCGGCGTTGAATCGATCTCAAAATGGGCGTATACGTTAGAATACGCCTCGAAGCACGGCGACTCTGCTCTGTGCAAGAATGAGACGGAGGCTATCTGCGAGGCGATGTATGCGTTCAGGGAAAAACTCTTGAAAACCTCGCTTATGGACAAGGGTGAGCAGAGGGAACTGGCGCCTATAAGCGAGGAAATCCTATTGGAGAAACTCAATGCGGTTATAGAAGCCTGTAAGCAGGGCAGGACCGATGCCGCGGACAAACTCGGCGAGGAATTGTCCGCGTCTACATTCAGCGGGGAAGTCGATCCGCTGATAGCCGAACTTTGCGATCTTCTCATGTACCTAGACTATGGCGTGGCTATAAACAAGGTGAATGAGATAAAAGAAAAGGTACTGTGAACCAATGATGCGGGTATTCGTCAAAAGCATAGCCGCTTTAGGGTTTTGCTACCGTACCCATCATGCCTGACCCCTTCGGCATATCGCGGCCCAAAATCTTTACCGCCACCTTGCGGGGAAAAGGGTTAGCAGAGATATGAATCTCGATGGAACACTGTTGATTGAAGTATAAAGCCCTATTGACCTGTATCGGGCGCTAATCATGCGGGTCTTCCGCCGCCCCCCAATCTGCGGCATATATGCCGGCCGCCTCACGGAAGCCGCATTGCCCCGGGTAGGAACCGCATCCGATTCTAGGCTGGAACTGCATCCGGTTCTAGGCTGGAACCGCATCCGGTTCTAGGCTGGAACTGTTACCGGTTCTAGGCTGGAACTGCATCCGGTTCTAGGCTGGAACTGTTACCGGTGTTAGATACCGCCTCTACCGGCGGTCTCGGCGGCGTCATCCCTCCTTCACTCGGCATACGTGCGTACCGGCGGCCGCGCCATTCCCGCGCCTTTGACCGCCGGTCTTAGAGGGCGAGCGTATCACGTAAACGGCAGTTAGATCGCTATCAATTGACCAAGCGGACGTACTGGTGTATAGTAAATCTTTAGAGGCAGGTATACCGCAGGCGGTGTATTCAACATACGCTGCGGTCATGCGGCTGCATAAAAAGAAGGGTATTAGGCAGCGCAAAGTTGGCGCGGCAATACTCCCGTCATCTTTATGTCTTCCGAATCCAGTTTTAATGTTGTGAATAAGGCAGCCCGTCCCATGCCGGTCGGCTATATAAAAAAGCCTATTGAAAAAGAGCGGTTGATCGAAAGATAAACGCGGTAACCGGCGAATAAGGAAAAACAAACAAGAGGAGAGAGGGATGATTAAGGTTCTGAATGCTTATACCGAAGAGATCGATGATGTAGAAACCGCCGTTTTGAGCCTGCTGGAACAGCTTGGGCCGGACAAGAATCTGTTAAAGAATTCCGCGGCCCTGGTTCACTGCTACTTTGAATTTATTGAATCCGGCGTGGTGGAAGAGCTGCACAAACGGCTCGGCATCCCTACCGTCGGGACAACCACAACGGCGCTGGGGGTTTCTGGGGTTATCGGGGACATGATGCTGTCCGTAACGGTGCTTACCAGCGACGACATCCGCTTTTCATCGGGCGTAAGCGGCGCGGTACATTCCGGCGAAATCGCAAAGCCCGTAACGGATGTGTACAAAGAGGTAACTGCGGGTTTTGCCGTAAAACCCGCGCTGTTATTAGCCTTCCCCCCGCTGCTCAAGGGGGAAGGCCAGGGGGGAGATGTCTTCGTCGCCGAACTGGATAAGGCGTCAGGAGGGGACATGCCCCTGTTTGGAACCCTGCCCATTACCAATGAAAGCGGGGAAAGGATGAGCGTGGTCATCTACGAGGGGAAAGTTTACGAGTCGTCGATGGCCCTGCTGGCGCTTTACGGCGATCTGAAGCCGGAATTCTACACCGTGGCGGTTACCGAAAAATCCTTCCAGGCAAAGCGCGCTAAAATTACGGGCGCAAAACTGAATATCATTGAAACGATAAACGGCATACCTGTTGACAAATACCTTGAAAGTATCGGCCTTCCGCCCGCTTCGGTTCCCTATAATATACCCCTGCTTCTCCATGAGGAGGACGGGTCAAAGGTATTCCGCACCGGACTAAAGGTTCATGATGACGGTTCTCTGAGCATAAGCGGCTTGATGCCGAAAAAGGCGGAAATATCTTTCTGTTCCATCGACGCCGGAGACGTGGTGGAATCCACGGGAAACCTACTGAAAAGCATAATGGAAAGCAATGCCGCGGAAAACAGGGGCGTTCTCATATACGCCTGCGGTTCCCGTTTTTGGATTTTAGGACCAAGATGGAGGGATGAGCTCGATAGCGCCGCTTCGGTTATCGGCATGTGGGTTCCCTGTCTTTTTGTCTATTCCGGCGGGGAAGTATTTCCAAGTATTCTCGAAAATGGAAACGTGTCGAACCACCTGCAAAATTTTTCGGTGATTGTATGCGTGCTTTAGGAACGTCCCGTTCCTAAAAATAAAAACGGTACTCGGCGAAAAGGAAAAATCAAACAAGGAAATAGGGATGATTACCATGTTGACGCTTATACCGAAGAGATCGATGGTGTAGTACCGCCATTTGCCTGCCGGAATCGTCAACGGCGGTTTACGGCGATGTGATGCCGAATTTTACACCGTTGCGGTTACTGAGAAATCCTGCCCGCTGCCTATAACGCCGCTGGAGAACGCCCGTCTATGAGGTCTGACCTACCGTTTGAGGTCTGACCTATCCTTGGAGGTCTGACCTATCCTTGGAGGTCCGACCTATCCTTGGAGGTCTGACCTATCCTTGGAGGTCTGCCCTACCATACTAATCTTGCATTGACCATACCGCACCGGCGGCGGGATTGATACCGAAAGGTCTGACCTGCCAATGAGGTCTGACCTGCTTTGCCGCCTTGTCTCCATGCAGGTATACATCGGTGGATAATTGCGTTTTTGTATTATACACATTAGGAGTGAGATATGAGCTTAACAGAAAAGATACGAATATTGCTTGTTAAGAGGGGTAATACATCATGTGTGGAATTAGCGAACCGGCTTGGAATGAGTAGCCCAAATTTATACGCCCGCCTCAAACGAGACAATTTTTCTCGAAAAGACTTAGAGCGGATAGCGTCTGTTCTTGATTGCGATCTCAATATATCGTTCACACTTAGAGACACCGGCGAGCAAGTATAGCTACTACATCTTGTATGCCATCGGCTTTACATCACCATATATGCCACACTACATATTATACAAGCGGTCGTCAAAGACAATAAGAGAGCTGCGCTCCCGCGTACAAACCTCTTGTTTTTCTTGTAATATTTAGTTTATAATGCAACGCATAATTCTTTATTAAGGAGGATTTAATGAGAAAGATACTCTTGCCACGCATAATGACTGCGCTTACGGTAAGTCTTTTGTTGTTTGTTTCCTGTTCAAAGAAAGAAACCGCTCAAGTTTCATCATCTGAAAAACAGATTACGGTACGGCTTTTAACCGATGCCGCCGGAGTTGACGACAAGTCGTTCAACGCTGCCGCATGGCGGGGCATTTTACAGTTCTACGGTGATACATGGAATTCAACGCCGAACCGCGGCGCTCTTTACGATGTGATAGCAGCCCAAACTCAGGATATGTATATACCGATTCTGATGCAGACTGCGGATGAAACATACGATCTAGTCGTTGCGGCGGGCTTTGACTTTGCGGATGCGCTTGGTGAAGTAGCGGAGCGTACGCCGGATCAAAACTACCTTATGGTGGATGTTGACTGGATCGATCTGCCTAATGTGTTGAATGTGGTATTTGCGGAGCATGAAGGGTCCTATCTGGTCGGCGTTGCCGCGGCCCTTAAAGCAAAAGCTGACGGCATTACCGATCCCCGGTTCGGATTCATAGGCGGCATCGCGGATCCCACGATCACCAAGTTTGAGATCGGCTATATTCAGGGTGTTCTATCGGTACTTCCTAACGCACGATTTGTGGAGTACTATGCAGGCGATTGGGGGCGTCCCGATCTTGCAAAGACGCAGGCAAAGAACTGGTATGATTCCGGCGTATATGCGATATACTCGGCCGCCGGCGGGACCGGCAACGGTACCATCGCTCAGGCAAAGGAATACCGGCTACAGGGCAAGAACGTATGGGCAATCGGCGTAGATTCCGATCAGTATGAAGAAGGGCTTTACACCAATACGGATTCCGCGGTCCTTACATCTATGATAAAACGGGTCGAATCGGCGCTGCTGTACGCGCTCACCGCCATGAAAAACGGTACGTTCAAAGGCGAAGTTATAACGCTTGATCTGAAAACTGATGGCGTAGACTTTGCCGCTACCAATACCAAGGAGCTTCCCCAGGATATTGTGGACCGGACCAATGCGGAAAAGGCGAAGATCATCGCCGGTACGATAAAAGTCGCGGCTACGCTTGATGAAGCGCGGGCAACGCCGAATTTCCCGCCTGATATTAGGGCTCAGTAAAAAATGGGAAAATGGGGTATGGATTCCGCCTCCGCCCCATACCCCAACTCCAATTTCCAAAACATGAAGGAAGGTACCATGCCGGCGCCTGCAATAGAAATGATCGATATAACAAAGACTTTCCCCGGAATTGTCGCAAACGATAGAGCGCGCCTGATGGTTGAACAAGGTGAAATTCACGCGCTGCTTGGAGAAAACGGCGCGGGAAAATCTATCCTCATGTCCATTCTTTTCGGTCTTTGTAAGCCGGATGGCGGAACGATCAAGATTCGCGGAAAGGAAGTTGCAATTAAGACGCCGAATGACGCTACGGCGCTCAAAATCGGCATGGTACACCAGCACTTCAAACTGGTACACAACTTTACCGTTACGGAAAATGTCATACTTGGGCTTGAAAGCCGCAACAGGTTCGGTAATCTTGACCTTAAAAGCGCGGAGAAACGGGTTGCCGAGCTTTCGGGAATCTACGGGCTTGCGGTTGATCCAAAGGCGCGCATTGAAAACATCACCGTAGGTATGCAGCAGCGGGTGGAAATCCTCAAAATTTTGTACCGGAATGCGGACATCCTCATCTTCGATGAGCCCACTTCGGTGCTTACTCCCCAAGAGATCGATGAACTCCTTGCGATTTTTCGTACATTCAAGACCGAAGGCAAGACCATCGTATTTATTACCCACAAGCTCAAGGAAATAAAAGCGGCCGCGGACCGCTGTACCGTGCTTCGGCGCGGGAAAACTATATGCACGGTCAACGTCGCCGATACCGGTGAACGGGAGCTTGCCGAAAGCATGGTAGGGAGGGCGGTGAATTTCCATATCGGCAAAAAACCTGCCGTTTTAGGTCGAGAGGTACTCGCGCTCGAACACCTTACGGTCATGTACGGTAAAGGCGTTCCTGCGGTACGCGATCTTTCTCTTGGCGTTCACGCGGGAGAAATTGTCGGTATTGCGGGTATTGATGGTAACGGTCAATCGGAGCTGGTAGCGGCCGTCGCCGGTCTTATGCCGGTCGAATCGGGGCGCATCCTCTTGAACGGTAAGGATATTACGGGGAAACGTATCCGCGCCCGCAATGAAAGCGGCATGGGGTTGGTGCCGGAAGACCGCCATAAACATGGGCTTGCGCTTGATTTCCGCATTGACGAAAATTGTATTCTCAAAAACTTCAGAAAGTATCCCTATTCACGGTTCGGTTTTCTCCGTTTCCCTGCAATAGTTTCCCATGCGGAGGCGCTGATTACCGAATTCGACATCCGCGCCGGAAACGGCGCCGCTACGCTTGCAAAATCCATGTCCGGCGGCAATCAGCAAAAGGTCGTCATCGCACGGGAAATAGACCTTTCCCCGCAGCTCCTGATCGTATCCCAGCCTACACGCGGGCTTGACGTGGGTGCCATTGAGTACATACACAAACGCATCGTTGCCGAACGTGATAAGGGGCGGGCGGTACTGCTCGTGTCCTTTGAACTGGACGAAATCCTCGCGCTTTGCGACCGCATAGCGGCTATCTCAAAAGGAACCATTACGGGCATTGTGCCTGCGCAGGACGCCGACGAGCGGCGGATTGGGGCTATGATGGGCGGACTGACGGCATAGCGTTTCCGGCAAAGGCTGAAACGCTATGCCGAATTTTTTTACAATACGGGGCCGTTAGAACCGGTTTATGAGGTCTGACCTGCCTATGAGGTCTGCCTTGCCGCCTCGTCTCCATGCAGGTATACATCGGGGGGATACTTGCGATTATATACGTTATGCCGGCATAACTAGTCCTGCACACCCATGCGGGATAAGTCTGATGGTTTGAAGTAGCCGTACGTACCGCTGCGGTAGAAATGCGTCCCTTCCGGTTTAGAAGCGTATCCCGCTATGATAGAAGCGCGCGCCGCGTAAACGCGGGAAAGACCGCTGCCGTTGCGGGGGGTGAAACCGCGTGGTATGGAGATTGGAGTTGAAGACGTATGCCTCTAGGCCGGTTGACGAGAACCTGTTGTACGTGGATGAAGCCGCCGGTTCGTTCAGGGGTATTGCTTTTTTATCGGAAGAGCGGTAGTATGATCGCGTGGAACACAGATTAGAACGGCTTGGGACGCTTATTCAAGAAATAACCGGCAAACTCATAGTTGAGGGCAAGATAAAAGACCCCCGTGTACATCCCTTTCTTTCCGTTACGCGGGTTGAGGTATCCAAAGATTTGACATGGGCCGACGCTTATGTCTCAACATTCCGCAGCGAGTCCAATTTGGACAAAGGCGTTGCCGGTTTGCAGAGCGCGGCGGGTTTTATTCAGACGCAGCTTGCCCGTGAGATGCACATACGACAGACGCCGAAACTCCGGTTTCACGCGGATGTGAACCTTAAAGACGCGTTTGAATTGATACAGAAAATTGATGAAATTGCAGCGGAAACCGCGGAAAGCAAGAAAGCTTAAAAAATGCGCGAAGAGACTAGACAAAAAAAGAAAAAATTGATAGTATTTTTTTTATTAGCGGCGCCGTACCCAAGTGGTAAGGGAGAGGTCTGCAAAACCTTTATACAGCAGTTCGATTCTGCTCGGCGCCTTAGACACGCTTGCCGCATATAAAACAAAGAAATGATGTTCCTTCCTTTTTTTCATTTGAAAATCCCGCCATGCCGGTGCTTTTGTACATCGGTATAGAGAAAGGGTTTTATCAGTTCGCCGCGCCGCAACACGCCGTTTCTTGCGTTTCATTTTCCACTTCCCAGCGTCCGCATAATCGCTTCGGCTGCGGATTTTCCGTCGGCAATGGCGCGTACTACGAGGCTTGCGCCGAAGCGGGCGTCTCCCGCGGCCCAGACTTTTGGATTCGATGTATGAAAACTCCCTTGCGTACGGATATTGCCGCGCTCGTCAAGCTCAAGATTGAGGTCTTTGGCAACGCCTTCCTGCACCACATGAGTAAAACCCATTGCCAAAAGCACAATATCCGCGCCGATTTCAAATTCCGAGTGAGGGATTTCGCTCATTATCCATTTGCCGTCTTTCAGCGTCCAGTCAACACGACATGCCTTGACCGCGTCAACCGCGCCGTGCTTGCCGGTGAACGACGTGGTGCTGATTGACCATAAACGCTCGCCGCCTTCCTGATGGGAACTGGACGTTTTAAGCACTTTGGGCCAAAGCGGCCACGGCTCTTCCGGCGGACGATGATCGGGCGGTTTGGGCAGCACTTCGATCTGCGTTACCTTTACCGCGCCCTGACGGTTGCTGGTACCCACGCAGTCGGAACCGGTATCTCCGCCGCCGATGACCACAACCCGCTTACCATAGGCCGAAATGGGATTCATGGTATGCTTTTCTCCTGCTACGGTTCTGTTTTGCAGGGAAAGAAAGTCAAGCGCCTGTACAATACCGGTGTTTTCACGTCCCGGCGCCGTGATGTCCCTCGGTTCACGCGCTCCAATAGTAAGAAGCACAAGATCGAATTCGTTTTCAAGGTCTTTCGCATTGATTTCGGTACTATCCATGCCGGCCGTGCCGAACCCGAAACGCCCCGCTCCGATGCGGGTATTCGTTCTGAAAACCACGCCTTCTTCTTCCATTATAGCAATGCGCCTGTCAATAAAGCTTTTATCAAGCTTGAAGTCGGGAATACCGTACCGGAGGTAACCGCCGGCTTTTTTATCCGCTTCATATACCGTTACCGTAAAACCGGCGCGGTTCAAGAAATACGCTGCCGCAAGCCCTGCGGGACCGGCGCCTACTATGGCGACCTTTTTTCCATTGCGGGCTTTCGGCGGGCGCGGTTTGATATAGCCTTTTTCAAACGCCCTTTCGATAATGGAACATTCGTTCTGCCTGATGGTAACCGGTTCATCGTTGGAACCGAGAACGCAGGACGCCTCGCAAAGCGCGGGACACACGCGCCCGGTGAATTCGGGGAACGGGTTTTCACGTTCAAGCAGCAGCCATGCAGCGTACCAATCACCCCTGAAAAGCTTATCCTGCCATTCCGGACATACATTTGCCACCGGGCACGCCCAGTGGCAAAACGGTACGCCGCAGTCCATACACCGGCTCGCCTGGGACCGGCGTTCATCTTCGGTCAACCGGAGCTCTACTTCACTATAATCATTTATACGCTCTTCGACCGGTCTGTAACCGGCGGTCTTGCGCGGTACTTTCAAAAAACCCTTTGGATCACCCATGCTATTCCTCTATTGTTTCAATCCATGCGCCCGCGCCCCGCCGCAAACGTGTTTGCGCGCCGTGGGGCGTAAGACTGGGATGCGGGGATTCGTTCCCCCCGTATACGATACAATTTCAAGGAGAAATCTTCAATACCCCGCCGCAAACGTGTTTGCGCGCAAGCTTGCTCGCGCACGCTGCGGCGGGATTTCTTATTGTCAAGACCCCCCCTAGGGAACCGCAGCGTACACGGGGCGGCCGGATTGGGGGGCGGCGGAAGCCCCGCATAAGCCCGTGAAACGGGCGGGCGGGGCTGGAGCCGGGGGGGCGCGCCGGGCCGGACCCCATATGCGGCACAAGGCTTGGAAACAGCGCCCCCCCTTTATGAATACATCCGCGCTTCCTTAGGGTATCAGCGCGTCCGTCAGCGGCCCCCACGGCCCCTTTTTCTCTTTGTTCTCTATCTGAATAGCGA
>JAITAN010000036.1 GCA_031284105.1 Treponema sp.
CTATTGACTTGAAAAAAAGACGCCCGCGCCGCCGAAACGGTCAAAACGCCTCTTTACGGCTTTCATCCGGCCGTCCCGTATGCGTATCGCTTTGCGTACTGTGAACGCGCCCTCGTATAGCATTGCCGCCAATGGCAGCCTATCATTGTCCTCACTGCAAAATCAGCATGGCGGGCCGGTCATTATAGACGATCCTCCGCGGCATTATAGGCAACGGGCAGCATGGAGCATCGGGCGTACCCCTTGGGATACGTGCGAAAATTACGATGATTTTCAAAAGGACTGCTAACGCATAAAGGAGTACTAATACATAAAAATGAATAATTCGTATTGCAGAAACCATCGTAATTTTTTCACATTTTTCACATTTTTTCACATTTTTTCACAATTATCCTCTGATGTATAACCGATCATAATAAAGAAACCATTAGCGTAATGGAAAAAGCTACGGACTCGGCCCGCGTCGGACCTAACCCGCCTCAGAAGCCCGTCGATACCGGTGCCGTTCGGAGAGAGGAACCCAAAGCAGCCGGCGCAGCGGACGGCGCCGAGCTTGCTAAACGCCGCATACGCGCGGGGGCGTACGCGGTTTCGGGCGGAAAAGCAGCGCGCTTGGTCTTTGTATTTCCCCCTATGAGGGAAAAGCGTTTTTAGGAGGATGATTATGAAAAAAATGAGAAAAATGAGAAAAAAACTTCTTTTGGGAATGTTCGCCGCAGCGGCCGCGACATTCATCGTTTCATGCGCGACTTCCATACCGATTACCGTCAATCATCCGCCCAAGATGGATACAAACGGCATCGAAAGGCTGGCGCTCATACCCTTCAACGGACCGGGGAACCGGCAGCAGATCGCCGCGGAACTGACGGCCGTATTCAGAGAGAAAATCAGCGGGACAGGCACGTTTAAGATTGTGGAGTCCGCTGCATACCGGCAGGGCGCCGCGGACGCTGTTTTTACCGGAGAGGTTACCAGTTATACGGTGCAAGACGGCTCCCATCAGGTGGAACGGAAGACGAAAGAAGGCAAGGTTATTCAAGTTACCGTCTATGATCGGAAGGTATCGCTCGGGTTCACGTATCGCCTAGTACGCGACAGGGACGGGGTTGTTATCGGTTCGAGGAATGTAACCGCCGGCGCGGCCGATAGCGCGGAGAATTCCGTTACCCTGAAAACGGGCGTGTCTATGGCCGTGAATGCGGCCCGAAGCAACCTGGGGGACTTTAACCGGGAGCTGGTGCCATGGACCTCCGCGGAAACGCTGGTACTGGATAAGGAGACTTCCAAGGACAAGGCGCTCAAAGCCAGGATGAAAGACGCCGCCGCCCTTGTAAAGGCGGGGAGTTATAAAGCCGCGCAAGAGGCATACGCCGCAATTTATGCGGAAACGAATAGCGTAGCGGCGGGGTACAACCGGGCCATATTGGCGCACCCCCTGGACGGTCTGGAGGCGGCGATTTCCCTCATGTCCGATCTCTACGGCGCCACAGGGTATAGCAAGGCATCCGTAGAGCTGAACCGCCTGAGAGGGTTCCTCGGAGAAAATGCGAGGGCCGCGGCCAACCAAGCCGGCGTGTCCCAGCAGAAGATAGCCGTCCAAAAAGCAGCGGACGGGCTCGCCGCTATTCTTCAGGCCGGCGCGCGCGTTTCTTTGCTCAACATATCCTCGGCTGAAAAAAGTATGGTTGATGTCGTCATCCGGGAAATAACCGGCGCTCTCGTGGCCATGAACATACGGGTTCTGGAACGGGAGAATCTTGACGCCGTAAAGGCGGAACAGCAATATCAGGCTTCGGGAGAGGTGAGCGACGATTCTTATGTGAGTATCGGGCATATGCTGGGAGTAGAAACCATCGTAACTTTTTCCATTACCGGATCGGGCTATCAGCGCAAACTTACCGTGCGGTGCGTGAGCGTTAAAACCGGCGAGGTTCTCTATAACGAGTCGGTAGAAATATAGCGCCGGCGGGACTCCTTTCTATACGGATCGATCATGTCCAAGGGGATTTTTCGGGCAACCGCCGGCAGCGGACAGGAAGCGCTTGCCTTCTTCCAAAGTTAAAACAGGGGCCGCTGCGATGCGATTCTCATGGATATACAGCCGCCCGTCATGGACGGTTGTACGGCGGCACAGGAGCCGCACGCCTTTGACCGCCGGAACGCCGAGGAGATCGCCGTTTATGGCCGCAGGTATGAACGCTTATGCGGGTAAACCGGTTGACGCGGAAGCTCTGTATAGGGAACTGCGAGAACAATTAGTAAAAAATCGCTTTTTTTCATAAAAACGGCTTGCATAAATGCATTAAAATTTTTATAATAGATCAGTTTTTTGTTAAAGAGGATACCATGGATATACAACTTCAGGATTTAATTGATAGGATAAAAAAGGACGGTATCGCATCCGCTTCCGATGAAGCGGCAAAGCTGCAGTCTCAAGCCGAGGCCGAGGCCAACCGTACCGTGGAAACCGCAAAAAAGGAAGCGTCTGCAATCATCGCCAAAGCAAAAGCGGATGCCGAACGTACGGAAAGAGCCGGCAATGCGGCGCTTGAACAGGCGTCCCGCAATCTGGCGCTTGCGTTCAAGGGAGAAATTCAAAACCTCCTTGATGCTATTGTAAAACAAGAAGTAACCGAGTCGTATAAGGCGGACACCCTCAAAACGGTACTGCCTGATATTCTTAAAACGTGGGCCGCGAACGGGAGCGATGATCTTGCCGTGCTTGTAAGCGAGAAAGACCTCAAGAATGTCAAAGGCTTTTTTGACGAGAAACTTGCCGATACCTTAAAGAAAGGTATTGAACTCAAGTCAGATAGAAACCTTTCCGCAGGCTTCCGCATCGCCGAGAAAGACGGATCCGCATACTACGACTTTTCCGCCGAGTCCGCTGCGGAATTGTTCGGCGCCTATCTTAACTCCCATCTGGCGGAAATTTTTAAAGCGGCGGTCAAAGCCGAACCGACAGCCGGAGGGCAATAAGCGTGTCGGCTTACTATTATTTAATACCCCAGCTTCCAAGTTTGAGCTATAATGCGCCGATTCCCATTACAAGTCAAGCTTTTATCGATCTTTGCAGAACAAAACTCTCATCATCCGATATATCCTTGCTTGAGCTGTGTACGCTCAATCCCGATGCCGGGGATGCGTACGCGGAAAGCGCGCCGGCTTCTTCATCCGGGTTCGTTGACGCGTGGCGCGCATGGGAGCGGGCGCTGCGGCTGAATCTTGCACGGTACCGGAGTCAGAAACTCAAAAGGGAAGGCGGAACCATTGAACCGCCCGCGTACCCCGCAGATGCGGCTGCCGCGGCAAAGGCGGCGGTCGCCATAGAATCGCCGCTGGAAGCCGAGCTTTTTTTGGATCAAGCCCGCTGGAACGCGATTGAAGCCATTCAAGGATTGAGCTATTTCGGTGAGAATGCCGTCTACGCATATCTTCTCAAACTGCGTCTCTTGGAACGTAAGGCTTTGTTCAAAGCGGAAGAAGGGTTTGCTGAATATAAAATGTTGTACGCTGCCATTTTAGATGGGCGGCGCGGCTAAAAAGAGGAGAGCTGAAGTGATCGGAACAAAAGGAACAGTAGTCGCCGTAAACGGCAATATGGTAAGCGTCCGGTTTGACGGCGTGGTTTCCATGAACGAAGTCGGTTATGTCAAAGTCGGAGATAAACAGCTTAAAAGCGAGGTTATCCGTATTAGAAACGGAATCAGCCAGCTTCAGGTGTTTGAGATCACCAAAGGTATTTCTATAGGCGACTCTGTAGAATACACCGGCGATTTGCTTGCGGTGGAAGTCGGACCTGGACTTTTAGGTCAGGTGTTTGATGGGCTCCAGAACCCGCTTCCCCAACTGGCGGAACAAGCGGGTTATTTTCTTGAGCGCGGTATTTATCTTGACGCCCTTCCGGGTGATAAGAAATGGGCGTTTACACCGGTTGCCAAAGCCGGAGACAGCGTAGAACGCGGCGATACGCTGGGTACCGTGCCGGAAGGCGCTTTTACTCACCGCATCATGGTACCCTTTGGGCTGTATGGAACGTATACCATTGCTTCTATTAAAGAGGCGGGTTCTTACGCGGTGCGTGATACCGTAGCGGAACTACAGGATGAAAAAGGCGTGAAAATCTCCGTTACAATGTCGTTCCGGTGGCCCGTTAAGCGGGCGATTGACTGTTACGAAGAACGGCTTAAACCCGAAGACCCGATGGTTACCCGCGTCAGGCTTATCGATACGTTCTTTCCGGTGGCGCGCGGCGGCACTTACTGTATTCCGGGACCGTTCGGCGCGGGGAAAACCGTGTTGCAGCAGATCACAAGCCGCCACGCGGACGTTGACATCGTGATTCTTGCCGCGTGCGGCGAGCGCGCGGGCGAGGTTGTGGAAACTCTCAAGGAATTTCCCGAACTGACGGATCCTAGAACGGGACGTTCCCTCATGGAACGCACTGTTATTATTTGTAACACTTCCTCAATGCCCGTAGCGGCGCGTGAGGCGTCTGTGTACACGGCGGTTACCCTTGCCGAGTACTACCGGCAGATGGGCTTAAACGTTCTCCTTCTTGCGGACTCTACCTCCCGCTGGGCGCAGGCGATGCGCGAAATGTCGGGACGCCTTGAGGAAATACCCGGTGAAGAAGCCTTCCCCGCGTACTTGGAATCAACTATAGCCAGTTTTTACGAACGCGCCGGTCTTGTCCGGCTCAGAGACGGTTCAATCGGTTCCGTTACCATCGGCGGTACAGTTAGTCCGGCGGGCGGTAACTTTGAAGAACCGGTTACGCAGGCAACCCTCAAGGTAGTCGGCGCATTTCACGGGCTTTCTCGCGAGCGGTCGGACGCCCGTAAATATCCGGCTATTCACCCGCTTGATTCGTGGTCAAAATACAAGGGCATCATACCGGAAGAAAAGGTGTGGTATGGGCATAATTTCATGCGGCGCGGCAGCGAAGTCGAGCAGATGATGAAGGTTGTCGGAGAGGAAGGCACGAGTCTTGATGATTACGTTATTTATCTCAAAGGCGATTTCCTCGATGCGGTGTACTTCCAGCAGAATTCTTTTGATGAGGTTGACGCTGCGGTTAGTCCCGATAGACAGAAATATACTTATAATTTCGTTCTCAATATACTTGCCTCTCAATTTGTATTTGAAGACAAGAATGAAGCCCGGTCGTGGTTTAACAAATTGCGCCAAAAATTCCTTGATTTTAACGGAGCAGGGGAGAATAGCGAGAAATTTGTTTCTTTACAAAAAGAAATTAAAGCCGCGGTTGCCGATAAATCACGCGGCATTGACAAAAACGCCGAGACAATTCTCTCATAGTGGACGGAGGAAACTGTGAAAAAGGTATATAGCAAAATAGAATCAATTACCGGAAGCGTTATTACCGTCCGGGCTGAAGGCGTGCGTTATGGCGATTTGGCGGAAGTCGATACCGTTTTCGGCACATCGCTGGCGGAAGTCAACCGCCTGCAAGATAACCTCGTTTCCCTGCAAGTGTTTGCGGGCGGACGCGGTATTTCTACGGGCGACACGGTGCGCTTTTTAGGGCGCCCAATGCAGGTACCGTTTTCCGAGAACCTGCTGGGGCGAGTGTTCTCAGGTTCGAGTGAACCGCGCGATAAGGGACCGGAACTGCATGAGAATCTTATCCCTATCGGCGGTCCTTCGGTTAATCCGGCGCAGCGCATCATTCCGCGGCGCATGATCAGAACCGGTATCCCGATGATCGATCTGTTCAACACCTTGGTCGTGTCCCAGAAGCTCCCGATATTTTCGGTTTCAGGCGAGCCGTACAATGAACTGCTTGCCCGTATTGCCATGCAAGCTGAAGTCGACGTGATTATTCTTGGCGGCATGGGGCTTAAATACGATGACTACTTGTTCTTCAAGGATACACTTGAATCCGGTGGGGCGCTCTCCAGAACGGTGATGTTTATTCACACCGCCGCCGATCCTACGGTTGAATGTCTTATGATACCGGATATGTCGTTAGCTGTTGCCGAACAGTTCGCTCTTCAGGGTAAACAAGTACTCGTGTTGCTCACCGACATGACGAACTTCGCTGACGCTATGAAGGAAATCTCTATCATTCAAGAGCAAGTGCCTTCAAATCGCGGCTACCCGGGCGATCTGTACAGCCAGCTTGCCAGCCGTTATGAAAAAGCGGTTGACTTTGCCACAGCCGGTTCAATCACCGTGCTGGGCGTTACCACCATGCCGGGCGATGACGTAACCCACCCCGTGCCGGACAACACCGGTTATATCACGGAAGGGCAGTATTACCTCAAAAATGGACACATTGAGCCGTTCGGTTCTCTCTCCCGCCTGAAACAGCAGGTCAACGGCAAAACTCGTCCGGATCACCGCGCGCTCATGGACGGCATGATCAAGCTCTACTCCGCCTATAAAGACACCCTTGAGAAAAAGGCGATGGGCTTCATTATGACCGCGTGGGATGAAAAACTTCTCAAATACGGTGCAAAATTTGAAAAGGAGATGATGGATCTGTCCGTTAATATTCCTTTGGAAAAGGCGCTTGACCTTGGCTGGGAAATTCTCGCCGAGTGTTTCAGCCCTGAAGAGACCGGCTTACGAACCGAGCTGATTGAGAAATTTTGGCCCAAGAAGTAGGATGTTTCATGGTATCGTACTGAATACCCGCCGGAGAAGAGCATTGTGGAATTGATAAAGAAAAAGAACCGCAGGAGAGGTGAAGTTCTCATCTATAAACCTGAGCCGCATTGGATTGTTCTTGTGCGTCCTTTTTTGATATTGATGATTTCGTTTGTACTGTGGTTGTTCTTTTTCATAGCGCAATTGTTCGATATTGAAGCGGATATTGTAAAGTATCTTAAAATCATCCTTATTATTGTGTTTGTAGCGAATGTTATTTTTGTGGGGTTGTATTTTGTATGGCAGCTTCTCGATTATTCCAGTGTTAAGTACTATATTACGAACAAGCGGCTGATGTTGCGGCGCGGTTTTTTTTCCAGCGTGACGGTCGATATACCGATAGAAAGGGTTGAAGGCTTGATTTGTTTTCAAGGTTTGTTAGGTAAACAGCTCGATTACGGAACCGTCTTGGTATCCGGTATCGGCGGTATGTCTCCGCGTTTCAGCGCGGTAAAAAAACCTGACCGTGTGGTAAGAATAATAGACGATATTCTTGAAAAGAACAAACAAATTACCGTTGTACATAATAACAAGCATAAATCCGTAACGGTTAAGAACGAGCGGAAAATAGTGGAAGATATTGAATACGGTACCTATATAGCTTCTTATCCTGTGGGGAGAGACTAATGGCAAAGATAAAACTAACGAAGAATGAGCTAAAAAAACAGAAAGATTCGCTCAAGATGTACCGGCGGTACCTGCCGACTCTGATGCTGAAGAAGCAGCAGTTGCAGGCGGAAATCCGTAATACCGAGAACCGTATACGGGACCTGAAGGTAGAAAAGGACAAAATTGACGAATCTTTCAAGGTGTGGATTGGCGTCTTCGGTGAAAAAGGCGTTTTTACGCCTGATATTGTAAAAATTACCGCTATCAAGACTTCGATTGGAAACATTGCGGGCGTGTCGATACCGCTGTTCCAAGGCGCGGACTTTGAGATGCAGGCGTATGACCTCGCCCGTACCCCGCTCTGGCTTGATAGTGCGGTGGAAAACCTGAAGCGGGCGTTGTTCCTTGATCTGGAAATCAAGACGCTGGAAGAGCAGCGAAACCGGCTCGATCATGAACTGCGTGTTACAACGCAGCGCGTTAACCTGTTTGAGAAAGTAAAAATTCCAGAAACAAAAGTCCATATCAAGAAGATTCAAGTCTACCTTGGAGATCAGCAGACCGCGGCGGTTGTTCGCGGCAAGATAGCCAAGCGCGGCATGGAGGCAAAATGATTGTACCTATGAAGAAGGTGTCGATCCTGATTCTGGATGCGGTGCGGAATGTATCCCTTGAAAAGCTCCGCGAACTTGGCGTGCTTCATCTTGAAAGAAAATCGGTTGCTTCGGATACCCTTTCCAAACTCATTGACTTGAAAAACAAGGCGGAAGGCGCGCTCGGTATGGTGAGCAACTATACGATTGACAAGAAAGTCGTTCCACCGCCGGGTGCGACTGAAGAAAACACAGCCGCTCATGTGCTTGAACTAGTTGACAAACGCAAGACCTTGCAGGAACATCTCATCCTTACTGGAAAAGAGATAAGCCGTATCGAAAAATGGGGGAATTTCAACCCCGCAGCGTTGCGCGAGCTGTCCGCTGCCGGCGTTGAGATCATCCCGTATGAACTCTCCGCCAAGTCGTATGCGGCGTTGACCGATGAAACCCGTTTCATTGTGCTTGGCAAAGACAAGAACTCGGTGTACGGCGTCGCGGCCGGCGCTGAAATTGATGGAGAGCAGCCGTTTACATTGCCGGAATGTTCCCTTTCGGAACTGAACAACAAAACGCTTGATATAAAGACGCAGTTACAGGACATTGAAGTCCAGCTTGGGAAACTCGCTTACAAAAAGGAAAATATCAAGGCGGAACTTGCGGCTTTGAAGGAACAGATCGAGTTTGAGACGGCGAATGCGAGTTTGGAGGATGCGGATACGGGTAAGGTCGCCGTATCGTGGATTACCGGATACGCTCCTGAAGAGACGGCAGGCGTCTTGAAACGAGCGGCTTCGGAAAACGGTTGGGCGCTATTGATAGACGACCCGAAAGAAGAAGATAAACCTCCTACTCTCGTGAGGAACAATGCCCTTGTGCGTTTTATTCAGCCTTTGTTTAGCTTCTTGGGAACCGTGCCGGGCTATCGTGAATACGACATAAGTCCTTCATACCTGCTGTTCTTTTGTCTATTCTTCGCGATGATCTTTGGAGATGCAGCGTACGGGTTTATTCTTCTCATCATTACGCTGCTTGTGGGTTCGGGTTATAAGAAAAAGAGCGGGAAATTTCCGGACGCGGTTAAACTGTTCATCCTGTTGTCGTGCTGTACCATTGTCTGGGGAGCGTTGAACGGCGCGTGGTTTGCGATTGATTTCCAGTATCTCCCCGGTTTCCTCAAGGCGCTGGTTATTCCGCAGTTCAATTCTGATGTTGCGTTAAGTCCGTTTCCCGGCATATTGAAGGCGTTGTTCCAGATACCTGTGAATCAGCCTTCAAACACCGCCTATTGGAACGTGCAGTTTCTCTGTTTTACGACAGCCATTATACAACTGGTATGGGCGCATACCAAAAACATCAAAAAATTGCTGCCTTCGCTGGTTGCCCTCGCTCAACTAGGGTGGCTGGTGATGATGATAGGGCTTTACTTCCTCGTGTTGTCAATGCTTTTGCAGATAACGTTGCCTGGATTTGCGGTATATTTAATCGGCATTGGGCTTTTTACCTATTTCATCTTTGCGAATCAGACGGGCGGAAACTTCGCGCTCAATATTGGAAAAAGTTTCTCCAATTTTCTCCCGACGTTCCTCAATGCGGTTTCCAGTTTCGCGGATATTATCAGCTACATCAGGCTTTTTGCCGTGGGACTCGCGGGAACTTCCATTGCGCAGAGTTTCAACTCAATGGCGCTTGGCAACGGATTGAGCGGTTCGGTTGGGAGCATCATTCTGAAACTGTTTGCCGCATGTTTGATCCTCGCGTTTGGACATGCGCTGAACATAGTGATGAACGCTTTATCGGTTATTGTTCATGGCGTTCGTCTTAATTTATTGGAATACGCCGGCAACCATCTCGGCATGGAGTGGTCCGGTTATTCATATACGCCTTTTGCGCTTCAGCAGAAGGAAAAAAGGCAAGCCTAAAAATAGAGGCTTGGTCGAAAAAGAAAACTATATGTAAGGAGCATACAATGGATGCTGGATTAGTTGGACAAATTGGAGTGGGGGCTTGTCTTGGACTTGCGGCTGTTGGTTCCGCTGCGGGAGCCGGTGTCGCCGGTATGGCTGCTATCGGGGCGTGGAAGAAATGTTTTATTCAGAATAAACCGGTACCGTTTATTTTGGTGGCTTTTGCGGGAGCTCCGCTGACCCAGACTATTTACGGTTTTATTCTTATGCAGACGCTCTTAGGAAGCGGAAATCTTAACGGTTTTCAGCTTTTGGGCGTTGGGCTTTTCGCGGGACTCGCTATGGGCGGTTCAGCCCTTGCCCAGGGAAATTGTTCCGCGGCGGCGTGCGATGCTTACGGCGAGACGGGGCAGGGCTTCGGCAACTACATGTTGGTTATAGGTCTATGCGAAACTGTAGCCTTATTCGTCATGGTCTTCTCGATGTTGATTGCGTAACATATGCGCCGTCAACGGAGAAGCGGGGCAGCGGCGTCAAAAAAAACGGCGTTGCCCCTTCTTATCGTGTTGACACGCGTAATACACCTGCCTATAGTGAATTCTTCTTCCTTCTAAAGACTAAAACCTCTGTAAAACACCATCGGCGTGGAGATTAGTGCTTTCTTGCTGCGGTACCGCTTAAAGCCTAGGGCTGGAGCGCGAGGGGTTTGTTCCCCGCATTCGATCTACAATTACCATGTGAACCGGAATAACCCGCGGCGCTACGGCGTCAAGGTGGAAGCGCATCTGCCGGATAGAAAGCTGCTTTTCCCTCCCGCGCGCCACAAAAAAAGAGCGGCGGCTCCACAAAACCGCCGCCGCTATGCCCGCCTTAACTTTGACCGCTGTTATGCTACATCAAGCGCTAGTGGATCGTCGCGGAAGCCTCCGATGACTGCGCTCCTTCTCCGCAACTGTTATAGACGGATACGCTGCAATAGTAGGTTGTGTTTGCCGATAGCCCCGTATCCGTCTATGATGTAAGCCGAAGAACCTCAGTACGACTCGGACGAAAGCGCGGCTTTTATATCATTTATATTACTCGCCGACAAAGACGTACTGGCGTCTAACACAAGATAGATAACCGCTGTTTTATGGTCTATCGTTCTTTTCATATTGCCTGTTGAGTCAATCTCGCTTTCCGGACGAAAAGCAGTAGCGTTAGAGCTTTTAATCCATTGCTTGGGCTTCCGGTTATAGTACGCGTCATATCCGGTAACATTGGTAAATATAAAATCCACCTTACCCTCGTTTAGTATTCCTTCCAGCGGTCCCGCTCCCTGAGCGGTAGTGATACCCCCCGCATAGCTAATCTGGGTCAAACTGTAAACCCCGGAAGTACTATCAATGGCTATGGTTGCCTCAATATATTTTGTAGATTTTTCCGCGGAGTCCGCGCCCGCAGCGTCAAATGTCCATCTATACGTTGTGCCGGCATCGCTTTGGGTTGTTGTCATGACTATATTGGTAATCGTATAGGTATTATTTAGTCCTTCCGCTATCTTCTGAAATGTTTCCTTTAATGTGGCAAAATTCGTTAACTTGGTGAAATAAGAAACGCCGGATTCATCCGTTCCATCTGACGCAATCTTCCGCAGACCTGCCTCAAACGATGCCGTATCGGTTACATCGGAGCCTTGCACCCCAACCGCGTAGGCTTTGATCGTATGTCCCGCAATAGTCCTGGTAGCAATCTGCCCTTTAATATAGTCCATATATGCGCCTGCTGATTCAGGTTTACCAACTTCATACGTTTTCCCTTCAAGCTGATAATTAGGACTACTCCAATTATTGGGATTGGCAAGTACCGCAAGGGACTGGTTATCCAGTCCATCGGTAAAGGTAATAATGCTTACCGTATCCAGATTGGCGGGGTAGGTGCTTTCCTTTTCCTTTAAATTCGCCAAGGCTCTATTTACCGCGATAAATAGACTGGTACCGCCCGTAGTTGCGCGGGTATAATCTCTGGTTATTTTATCCTTAAGCGTCTTATACCCCGTAGCATCAAGACGAACCGGCTCGGTTATAACCTTTGCGTCTCCAGCAAATGATATGATCCCCACATACACACCCTCTTGAAGATCCTCGTTGTTCTCTATTTCGTCATACAAAATATCAAGGAAGCCTCGTGGATCGGTCTCAACGATGGTACCGCTATCATTACTATTACCATTAGCCTTGCTGCCGTTGTCAACAGTGGAACATCCGGTAAATAAAAAAACTCCGAATACCAGCAGTAAGCCGAGTATTCTCGAAATCGACAGTTTGTGTTTCATAACTGTCCTCCTAAACGAAAAGAGAGGACTAAACGCATTGAAACTTCGCGCGAATATGCGGTATACTGACAATGCGTTTAGCATACCCTCAAAGCCGGACCGTTTCCGCCAAGAATCAAACCGGTTTTGGGGGTCTCTTTTTATAATTACCCGCCCATACGGGCAGGTTGTCCCTGTAACACAGGGCGTCCTGTTTTATGAAGAGCGGGGTATACCCCGCTCCTCCCTACGTCGCATACTCACAGCGGCACGGGTGCCGATGACCCCATCCGGCATCAAGATGCCGGATGGGGTCATCGGAGTTTTTGCAGCGCAAAAACTCCGCCTCTCCGCAAGCGGAGGCAATAGTTGCAGCGGTGTCCATGCCGCCTGAAGCGACCTGCCTTCCATACCGGATTGCTTCACGGTTCACGGAAAACCGCGCTTTCCACTTCACTCCATGCTCCTTTCTCTCTCACCGTGTTCTGCCGCCGCCCCCGTCATATACGCGATCTTCCCTCGCTCCTCATGCGAAAAACTCATGCTATGCGGCATCCGCGTTATCAGCACGCCCGTTTTCAACTCATCAGGATTCGTGCTTGACGTTTCACCCATGCTCCAGAACAGCACCGCTCCATTGGTGTAATCCGGCTTCGCCCATTTCCCGCCCTTCGAGTCGTGGATATGCGCCGTAAACCCGAAGGGGGTTTTGCTTTCCATAATGACGGCCGGATGGGAATCAGGCGGCGGACGGCGCGTAGGCTTTGCGTCGTAAATGAGGGTGCCCAGCGCCTCACGTCCGTTGTCCGTCATCTTTTCGTTGTTCTGCAAGTGGAAACGGATAAACGCCCGCTCTTTTTCAATAAACGCGGCTTCCACCTCATTCTTGGCCTGCGTGTCCAGCGCGGTGTGGGCCGGAGTTCGGCATTTTTCGTAAAGCGTCTTAAACCGGCCATGCAACGTTTCAATGTCCATAACCTGCGCTTCAGGCAAGTCCCACTCGGTGATATTCGCCTTGGGTGCGGCGATCAGATTGCCGTTCCGCTCAACAAACTCGGCTTCTTTTCTGGGAATATCTCCCACATAAACCTCCTGTGTTACAGTCGTTTACCGGCGCTATAGATTGATAACGCGCCATGACCGATGCATAGCGCGATGGGACTGGATGAAAGGGTTCTCCCCGCCCGCGGTACCATAGTACCAATCGTCGGTACCATAGTACCAGTCCGTGAGAGTGTTCTATAAGCTCGTGATAGTACTCTGTAAGTTCGTGAGACTGTTCTATGAGCCGATGAGAGCGCGCTACAATGGGCATACGGAATAGACTCGGTACCGTAAAGCGATTGATAATGCGGATAAAAACATATATAAATAACGCCCGGGACACGGCGCATGGCACGGAGAAAGGACGGTTACACCCGCCATATCCGCCCAGCCCAACCGCTCTTATAAAGAACGGCTCCTTATTAAATATAAACAGCAACATGATTAACTCTTTATACGGGTCGCACACAGTGTGCGGCCCGCACGATGCAGTTTCAATATACGGCGCTTTGAGCCGTTTGAACCACTTCAATATATATAATAAAATAAGTGTATCACGCTATTATAATAAATACAAGCCTCCATGCGTTTTTTTGTGATTTTTATTGTTTCAATCCACGCGCTCACCTGGAGTACGATAGCACCCGGTAGGGTTTAATACCCCGCCGCAAACTTGTTTGCACACCTTGGGGCGTAAAACTGGGGGTGCGGGGGATTTGTTCCCCTATATACGATACAATTTCAAGGAGAAATCTTCAATACCTCGTCGCAGAATGGCGGGGATTTTTTATTGAGAAACGCCGGAAGCCGCGCTTCGCTCTGGAATGTCCCGCCACACCGTAGGCGCTTATGGCGCTTCTTTCAATTCACATTCCTTGCGTACACAACTGCCGTTTCGCTATGTCTACCGGTGAAAAATCATTTTTAGCTGCGCCGGCGTTTTATCCCTCATCTTAAAGCGCGGGAAAAACCGCGTAACGTGCAGAGGAATACTACACGTCAGGAAACGTGCCGAAGCGGAAGCAAGCCATCCGGCAGGCGCGGCCATTTAACCTGCGCTTCCAGCAAGCACCACACGCCGATATGTTCCTTGGGCGCGGCGATCAGGTTGCCGTTCCACTCGACGATCTCGCCTTTTTTGGGGAATGTAACCTCCCCTTACAGTCCGCTTACCGCCCGCCATAACGCCGCTACAGCGCCGCCTTGATGCCGAGGAAGGTTTCGTCCGCGAAACCAGCGTCTTTGTCTTTTGTCGTTTGTTTCATGCTTTTTGCTCCCGTTACTTCGCGCTTTTCGCTTTAGAATAGAGGTCGAAGGCTACGGCGGCAAGCAGCACAAAGCCCTTGATCGCCTGCTGCCAGTCGGTGCTCACGCCCAGTATGGACATCCCGTTGTTGAGAACGCCGATGAAGAGGCCGCCTACCACGGCCCCGATGATGGTGCCGATGCCGCCCGATACCGCCGAGCCGCCCACGTAACAGGCCGCGATGGCGTCCATTTCAAAGTTCTGTCCGGCTTTCGGCGTGGCCGCGTTGAGGCGAGCCGCGAACACCAGCGCCGCTATCGAGGCGAGCACCGCCATATTGGTGTATATCCAGAACATCACCCATTCGGTCTTGACCCCCGACAGCTTCGCGGCCTTCGCGTTGCCGCCCAGCGCGTAGATGTGCCGTCCCTGAACCGTCCGCGTGGCCACAAAATGATACCCCGCAATCAGAACGCCCAGCACGACGAGGATATTCGGCAGTCCCCGGTACAGGGCGAACACGATGGTGAACGCCATGAGCACCACGGCGATGGCCGCGAGCTTCGCTATCCAGATGCCGCGCGGCAGAAGGTCGAAGTTATACGCCTTCTGTTTTCTGCGCTTGCCTGCCTCGTTTATGATGATGAACGCGACAATCGCCAGCCCTATGACAATGGAGAAAAGGTGCAGCGTCGCGCTGCCTATGGTAAGCCCTCCCAGAGGGTCGGGAATATAACCGGACGCGATCACTTGAAACTCTTTGGGGAACGGCGCCTTGGTCTGCCCCTGCATGATGACCTGTCCAAGCCCGCGGAGTAGTAACATCCCGGCCAGCGTCGCGATAAAGGGAGGGACGCGCACAAAGGCAATCCAGAAGCCCTGCCACATGCCGACTGCCGCTCCAATCATGAGCGACACGAACATGGCAAGAAATGGATTTAAGTGCATATCAACAATCATTACCCCGCACACCGCGCCAACGAAGCAAACGATGGAGCCTACCGAGAGGTCGACATTGCCGGTAAGGGTGCAAAGCAGCATACCCACAGCAAGAATAAGCACATAACTGTTTTGCAGTACAAGGTTGGTCAGGTTTACCGGACGGAAAAAGATGCCGCCGGTTAAGACTCCGAATAAAATCATCGCCGCTATCAGCGCGAAGACCATGCCGTACTGCCGCGCGTTTTTCTTTATTAACGAAAAAAAGTTATCCATGGTATACTCCTTTTAATTGGACAGAATGTGTCCCATTATCTGTTCCTGAGTCGCGGTTTTGCCGTCCAGTTCAGCGGTAATCCGCCCTTCGCTCATCACATAAATCCGGTCGCTCATGCCGATGATTTCAGGCATCTCACTTGAGATAAGAATGCAGGCTATGCCCTGGGCCGCCAGCGTATTGATGATCGTGTATATTTCGTGCTTGGCTCCAACGTCGATGCCCCGTGTCGGTTCGTCCAGAATGAGAATACGAGGATCCGAGAACAGCCATTTTGATAACACTACTTTTTGCTGGTTGCCGCCGGAAAGATTCCCGGCAAGCTGTAAAATCGACGGCGTTTTAATTTTGAGCCTTTTGCGGTAATCTTCCGCCGCGAGAATTTCTTCGTGTTCGTTAACGACTCCGCCTTGGGCAATTTTTTTCAGTTTTGCCAGTGTGGTGTTTTCTTTAATGGATTCAATCAGCACAAGGCCGAATTCTTTGCGGTCTTCGGTTATGTACGCCAATCCCTGTTCAATCGCCTTGGGAATTGAATCCATATTCACTTCTTTACCGTTGATGAGGGTCTGTCCGCCTATATTCACGCCGTAATACTTGCCGAAGATGCTGGTGGCAAACTCGGTGCGCCCAGCGCCCACGAGACCCGCGATCCCCACCACTTCCCCGGCCCGCACGGTCATATTCACGTTGTCCAGCTTCTTGCGTTCAGGATCATCGGGGTTATAGACCATCCAGTTCCGCGCCTCAAACACAACATCGCCTACGGGGTTGCTCCGTTTTGGGAAGCGGTCGGTGATTTCCCGCCCGACCATGCCCTTGATGATGCGCTCCTCACTGATGGATGCCTTCCCGTCCGCGTCCCGTTCCACATTCAGCGTTTCGATGGTTTTCCCATCCCGCAGGATCGTGATGGTGTCCGCAACTTCCGCCACCTCGTTGAGTTTGTGAGAAATCAGCACGGAGGAAATGTCGTGCTCGTCCCGAAGCTCCTTTAGAATCTGAAGCAGGTGCTCGCTGTCGTTCTCGTTGAGCGCGGAAGTAGGCTCGTCCAGTATCAGAAGTTTAGCGTCCTTTGCCAGCGCCTTGGCGATTTCCACCAGTTGCTGCTTGCCGACGCCAAGTTTATTCACCGGAATATTGGGATTTTCCTGCAAGCCCAATTTCCGCATATAGATGAGCGCGTCCTCCCGTGTTTTATCCCAATTGATGATGTTATGCTTCGCCCGCTCGTCTCCCAGAAAAATATTTTCCGCTATCGAAAGATAGGGGCTCAACGCCAGTTCCTGATGGATAATCACAATGCCGGCCTTCTCGCTCTGTTTAATATCAGAAAACGCGCACGGCTTACCCTCAAACACAATTTCGCCTTCATAGGCGTTGTGCGGATACACGCCGGACAGAATCTTCATCAGCGTGGATTTTCCCGCGCCATTTTCCCCCACCAGCGCGTGTATTTCGCGCCGCCTTACCACAAGATTGACGTTTTCCAACGCCTTAACTCCGGGAAAAGTCTTGGTAATGTTTTTCATTTCAAGCAACGCGGCTTGACTAGACATAAAACGCCCCCTGTTTGACGTTCAAACGATACGGCGAACAGCCAAAGCGGGGGCGTAAGGGAAAAGCAGGTCAAAAACCCGACTTTCCGCAAAGCTAGGTTCAAGGCTCTATCGAGCCTTGAACCTAGCAGTTAAACCGCGCGCCAGTTGTTTGCCTTGCGGTGAACTGTTTACTCGTCTATTAAAGTCCGAGTTCCGCGGTGGTATGATAACCGGTGTCGATCACCGCCGGTTTTACGTTTGCTTTGGTAACGATGACCGAGTCAAGCAGCAGAGACGGCACTATCTTTGCGCCGTTGTTGTAACTCTTAGTGTCAAGGCCGGTGGGTGTCTTGCCCTGCATGAGGGTATCTACCAGCGTAACCGTGGCCGCGCCGAGGGAGCGGGTGTCTTTCAGCACGGTGGCGTACTGCTCGCCTGCCAGAATGGACTTAACGGATGCGACGATGCAGTCCTGTCCGCCCACGACGGGAAGGGGTTTACCGGGGGCGCTGCCGTAACCGACCGATTTACAGGCCTCAAGGCACGCAAGGCTTATCGGGTCATAAGGGGAGAGGATGCCGTTCAGCACCACATTACCCGAATAGTACGCGGAAAGCAGGTTTTCCATACGCTTTTGCGCTTCCGCGGCATCCCAGCGCAGAGTACCAATTACAGCCCTGTCGATCTGACCGGAGGGGACTTTAAGCGCGCCCTTATCGAAGTAGGGTTTCAGCTTATCCATAGCGCCCTGATAGAAACCAATGGAATTGTTATCATCAGGCGAACCGGCAAACAGTTCTACGTTCACCGGTTTTGCTGCGGTAGCCTGATCCAGCTTTAGGCCGGTAATCAGGATGTCGCCCATCTGCCCGCCGACTTTGTAGTTGTCGAAAGACACATAATAGTCAACATTGGGAGACTGCATGAGCAGCCGGTCATAGGAAATAACCGGAATCTTCGCCGCGGCGGCATTGGCAAGTTGGTTGGAGAGGGCTGAGCCATCGATAGACGCGATAACTAGAACCTTTACTCCTTTGGTGATTAGATCATCAATTTGGCGGGATTGTGTGGGGATATCGTCATCGGAATATTGCAGGTTGACAGAGTAACCCAAATTTTCCAGACCTTCTTTAACGGCGTTTCCGTCCTTAATCCAGCGCTCTTCCGAGCGTGTTGGCATAACGACGCCAATCAGTCCCCCCTCCCCCCCAGCTTGATTTTGAGCTCCCCCATTCGCAAATGCCATTCCTGAGGCGGCAAACAAGAGCGCTGTCATCGCCAATGCTTTTCGTGTGTTCTTCATAATTTCTCCAAAATAAAATAAATTATGTAAACGTATTATGCGCGTTAGCCGACATATCGTTTACGAATAATAGTGTACAATAGATTGTTTATCCTGTCCATCATTTTTCTTCTATATTGGCCTATTATTTAACCAAAATTAGCCTATTAGTCAACCAAATGTTTTCACTTTTTTTTGTTTCCCATGACAACGAAGAAACGCTGCAAGCCGATGAAAAGGAGCAGCAGTATCCCCACGGTAATCTTGGTCCACCATGAGTTGATTCTACCGTTAAACATGATCAGTGCCTGGATGATGGCAATGGTAAGGGAACCGAATACCGACCCATATACATAGCCCACGCCGCCGGACAGCAGGGTACCGCCGATAACCACCGCGGCAATGGCGTCCATCTCCATGCCCTGACCGTGGAGACCGTAGCCCGAGAGCATATAGAGGCTGAATACCACGCCGGACACGGCGGAGCAGAATCCGTTCGCCGTGTAAATCGCAATCTTCGTTTTCCGCACCGGAATGCCCAGCAGTACCGCCGACTGTTCATTGCCGCCGATGGCGTAGATATTCCGCCCGAATTTGGTATGGAGGGAAATATAGATAATCGCGGCAATCATGATAAAGGCTATTATCACATTCAATGAAATAAAGGGGACTCCGGGGCCGCTGCCGAAACGAAGTTTCCAGATAGCCAGACCGCTCAGGGTTTTATCGCTGATTGAGATCGACTGGATACTGATAAGATAACAGGCGCCCCGGGCAAAAAACATCCCCGCCAGGGTGGCGATAAAAGGCGGCACATTCCAGTAGACGATGATACAGCCCATAAGAAAGCCAATGACGCTGCCGGTAATAACAGCGATAAACACCGCGGCAAAGGGATCGATATGGGCAAATTCGGTAAGGGAAGAAATGATCATCGTCGTCAGGGCAACAACGGAACCTACCGAAAGGTCGATACCCCCGGAAAGGATGACCAGGGTCATTCCCAGCGCGGAAATGATCAGGTACGCTTTATCGATAAACAGATTGAGGAAGGTCTGGACATCGAAAAACCCCCGGTACGAAACAGAACCGAAGACAAAGGCGGCAAAAAACAGCAGCGTCGCCGCGGCTACGGAAATATATTTAGTAACAAAGGCTTCAAGGTTTAGCTTTTTCATACCGCGCTTCCCTTTGCAGGACCGGCCCCGGTCCTGCTGTTCAGCCGTCCGCCCAGGCGGATAAAGAAACCCGCCGCAACGCTCGACTGGAGGAAGCAGACCAGCACGACAACAAGGGCTTTAACCACCAGGGATACTTCCGGCGGCACCCCGAAGGAGTAGATCGTCGTCGTCAAGGTCTGTATCAACAGGGCGCCGACAACGCCGCCTACCAGGCTGAATTTGCCGCCGGCCATGTTGGTACCGCCGATAACCGCGGCAAGAATGGCGTCCAATTCCATATTAAGGCCGGCGTTATTCGCGTCGGAAGCTTTTATGTTGGAACAGACGATAAGCCCCGCGATACCGGCGCAGAAGGCGCAGAAAATAAAGCTGAACATTTTTACCGCTTTTTCGTTAATACCGGCGTACCAGCTTGCCGGGGCGTTGCCGCCTACCGCGGCGGTAAACAAACCCAGGGATGTCTTTTTAGTTAGGAGCAGGGCAATGAT